>JAFSBJ010000114.1 GCA_017437345.1 Clostridia bacterium
ACGAAATAAAAAGACTTGATGCTTTTGTTCAGGAAAAAGCATCATACAGGCACAGAGCAATCTGTATTGAAGGTGCTGTTTCCTATGAGCATGTTCTCGAAATGCTCAAATGGATTCCAAGAGCAGGAATGAGCGGATATTACTTCCAGTTCCTCCGCCCATTTACTTTCTTTGAAAAATGGTATAATCATTTAGGAAGCGACGGATACATCGAAAGCCAGAACATTTCCCGCCCTGAGGTTGACGCGATTGTTAAAGAGCTTGAAAGCGAAATCGCACTCAGAGGTCTTGTTTATCATAAGGTTGGTCACGGTTGGACAGGAGAGCCTCTTGGCTTTACAAGCGATGGTTGGTATAAGGTTCCTTCTTCAGAGATTTCCGAGGAGATTAAGCCTCTCATTTCAGAACTTGACGGAGAGAGAAAGTTCTTCCGCGATATTCCTCTTAACACAAACCTTTGTTATTCCAACCCAAAGGCCCGCAAGCTTATGGTTGATTATATCGCAGATTACATAAGAAACAACCCACATGTCCACCTCCTCCATTTCTGGCTTGGAGACGGTTCAAACAATGTCTGCGAATGTAAAAACTGCACAGAAAGAGTTTCCGACTACTTCGTTATGATGCTCAACGACCTTGATGATATTCTTACAAAGGAAGGAAATGACACAAAGATTGTCTTCCTTTTATACGGCAACACAAACTGGGCACCTCTTAAAGAAAAGTTCAACGATTCTGACAGATTTGTTCTTATGCTTGCCCCGATCGCAAGAAATATGTCAAAGACCTTTAAGACCATTGACCCAGGCAAGACATATACTCATGCTCCATACGAGGGAAATAAGACTAAACCTGTTCAGCCGTTAGAGGTTGAAGAAGCTTATGCCCTTTTAAAAGAATGGCAGGATGTTTTCAGCGGAGACTCCTTTGACTATGACTATCATCTTATGTGGGATCACTTCTATGACCCCGGTTATTATGGCACCGCACAGACAGTTTATGACGATATGCAAGCTCTTGAAACTATCGGCCTTAACGGTATGATGAGCTGTCAGCTCTCCCGCGCAGCTTTCCCGACAAATCTTCCTCTTCATATTATGGCAGAGGTTCTTTGGGACAAAGACTGCGACTTTGAGGAAAAAGCTCTTGAATATTTCTTTAACGCATTCGGTCCTGACGGCGAAGCTGTTATGGAATATATGAAAGCGCTCAGCGAAAACTTTGACCCATATTATAACAGACAGTGCTTCAAGACAGGTGTTGCACCTTACGGAAAAGAAGAAAGACTTGCAAAGCTCAAAAAAGTAAAAGCAATTCTTGCCGGCTTTGAGTCTACCATTAAGAAAAATCTTGAAGAAGGTCATTGTAGTGCTGTTGAGGCTTCCTGGAAATACCTTGAAATTCACGCAGAGTATTGTCAGAAGTTATTAAAACCGCTTGTTGCAAACGCAAACGGCAACACAGAAGACAGAGACAAGTTTGCTGACGAAGTTGACGATTTTATCAGTCTTCTCCCTACAAGAGTAAATAAAATCTTTGATGAATTCTGGGCGCTTTTCGCCATCGGAAGAACAACCAGAGTTGATGTAAAACTTGACGGCGATGTAGAAGGTGCCGCATACTAAATTTAAACCTTATGAGCCTTTTCGACGAGCAATCGTTAAAAAGGCTCTTTTTTTTCGCAAAAAGTGTTTACTTCTTGACATAAATATCCCAGATGGTATAATCAAAAGTGAACTAACTTTTATTAAAAAGGGAGGCCTAAATATGAAATTTACAAGAGTTACTTTGGCAAGAATAGGCAGCGACGAAACCATACGATACGCCGTAGAGGAGCTTTATTCTTACCTTAAAAAAATCGACAAGTCTCTCTTTGTCGATGTTCGTTTTTACCCTGAATATGATGAAAGCGTAAAAAATGTCATCTGGGTTGGAATGGATGATGCTTTTTCCGCAAATCTTTTAGACGTCAAAGATTCTTTCCTTGATGACTCTATCTATATTAATGTTGAAAACATCGAAGGAATTATCACAGGTTGTAACCCCCGCGCCGTTCTTATTGCGGCATACCGTTTCTTAAAGGAGCTGGGAATTTCTTGGGTAAGAGCCTCTGACGATGGAGAAATTGTCCCTGAATACGAAATTAAGCGACTTGATGCTTATGTCCAGGAAAAGGCATCTTACAGACACAGAGCGGTTTGTATTGAAGGTTCTGTATCTTTTGAGCATGTTCTTGAAATGATAAAGTGGATTCCGAGAGCAGGGATGAGCGGATACTACTTCCAGTTCCTCCGTCCTTTCACTTTCTTTGAAAGATGGTACACCCACGAAAGCAGCAACGGTTTTTTTGAAAACGAAAATGTTTCCCGCGCAGATATTGACGCCCTGGTTAAAGAGCTCGAAGCGGAAATTACAAAAAGAGGCCTTGTATACCATAAGGTTGGTCACGGCTGGACAGGAGAACCCCTCGGCTTTACAAGCGACGGCTGGTATCAGGTTCCGTCCTCCGAAATTCCCGAAGAAATCAAAGAATATGTTTCCATGCTTGACGGGGAACGCAAATTCTGGAAGGACTATCCGATTAACACCCAGCTTTGCTATTCAAACCCGAAAGTCCGCGCTTTAATGGTCAACTACATAGCGGACTATATAAGAAATAATCCTCATGTCCATATCCTCCATTTCTGGCTTGGCGACGGAGCAAACAATGTCTGCGAGTGTGAAAACTGCAAAGACCGTGTTACAGATTATTTCGTTATGATGCTTAACGACCTTGACGATATTCTCACAAAGGAAGGCATTGACACAAAAATTGTTTTCCTTTTATATGCAAACACCTTCTGGGCGCCGCTTAAAGCAAAGTTCAACGATTCGGACAGATTTATTCTTATGTTTGCGCCGATTGCGAGAAACTTCCAGAAAAGCTACAACATTATTGACACAAAAGCTGACTATCCGCTTCCTCCGTATGACGGAAACAATACCAACATCGAGCTTGAAGAGGTTGAAGAAGTTTATGCTCTTCTTCGCGAGTGGCAGAAGCTTTATAACAAGGACTCCTTTGACTTTGACTATCATCTCATGTGGCAACATTTGTACGACCCCGGCTACCACGCCGTTTCAAAGCTTATCTATGACGATATGCGCGCCCTGGAAACTATCGGGCTTGACGGTATGATGAGCTGTCAGCTCTCTCGTGCAGCTTTTCCAACAAATCTTCCTATGCATATTATGGCAGAAACTCTTTGGGATAAGGATTGCGACTTTGAGGAAAAGGCTCTTGAATATTATCTCAGCGCATTCGGTCCTGACGGCGAGGCTGTTATGGAATATATGAAAGCACTCTCCGAAAACTTTGACCCAACTTATAACAGAAGTTGCTTCAAGAAAAACCTTGCTCTTTATGATAACAAAGAAAGACTTAAGAGGCTCAGAAAGTGTCAGGCTGTTTTGGCAGCTTTTGATTCAACCATCAAGAAAAACCTTGAAGATAACCACTGCGCAGCCGTTCATGCTTCCTGGGAATATTTAGAGGTTCACGCAGAATACTGCCGCACACTTTTAAAACCACTTATTGCGGTAGCAAAAGGCAACCTTGAAGAAAGAGATATTTTAAGCGAAGAGCTTGACGATTTTATAAGACTCCTTCCTGCAAAAGCTCATAAAGTTGCCGATGAATGGCTCCTTCTCAGTATGGCATACCGCCTTACGAAGGCAGAAGTTCGAGGAACAATGGCAATTGAATATTAGAACATAAAGCCCTTTTTATAAAAAAGGGCTTTTTCTTTATAAAAAACCACTTTTTATATTGACATAAATATTCCATATGCTATAATCAAGGAGAAGAAACTTTTTGCATAGAAAAGGGGTATCCGTTATGAAATTTAACCGAATTACTTTGGCAAGAATCGGCAACAACGAAACCGTAAAATACGCAGTGGAGGAACTTTATTCTTATATAAAGAAAATTGACAGCTCCCTCTTTGTAGACGTTCGTTTTTACCCTGAATATGATGAAAGCGTTAAAAATGTCATCTGGGTCGGAGAAAGCGAAGCTTTTGCCGATAAACTTTTAGATGTTGAAGATAAAAATCTTGACGATTCTATTTATATTAATGTTGAAAACAATGAGGGCGTAATTACAGGCTGTAATCCTCGTGCCGTTTTAATTGCGGCATACCGCTTTTTAAGAGAGCTTGGAATTGCCTGGATTCGCCCTACCGATGACGGAGAAGTTATTCCCCAATATAAAATTACAAAGATTGATGTTTTCGTAAAAGAAAAGCCATCATACAGACACAGAGTTCAGATGATTGAAGGTGCCATTTCTTATGAGCATGTTCTTGAACTTATAAAGTGGATGCCAAAAATGGGTATGAACAGCTATCTTATGCAGTTCTTAAGACCTTTCATTTTCTTTGACAGATGGTATAACCACGAATGTTGCGAGGGATATTTTGAAAACGAGAATGTGTCCCGCGAAGATGTTGACGCAATCGTTTTAGAGCTTGAAAGAGAAATTGCAAAACGCGGTCTTTACTACCGTAAGGTGGGGCACGGCTGGACAGGCGAGCCACTTGGTTATACAAGCGATGGCTGGTATAAGATTCAGTCACAGGAAATCCCTGAAAACATCAAACCATTACTTGCAGAGATGAACGGAGAGCGCAAGTTCTTCCGTGATATTCCCCTTAACACAAACCTTTGCTATTCAAAACCCGAGGTTCGTAAGCTCATTGTAGATTATATCGCAGAATATATCAGAAATAACCGCTATGTTGATGTTATTCAGTTCTGGCTTGGCGACGGTTCTAACAACTACTGCGAATGTAAGGACTGCACAGAGCGACCATCTGATTATTTCGTTATGATGCTTAATGACCTTGACGAGATTTTAACTCGTGAAAATATCCCAACAAAAATCGCATTCAACTCATACGGCAACACTAACTGGGCGCCTCTTAAAGAAAAGTTCAAGAAGACCGACAGATTTATCCTGGAAATTGCTCCAATTGCGAGAAATATGTCAACCACTTTTGAAGCTCTTGACCCAAATAAAACATATACTCACCCTGAATATAACGGAAACAAAACCGAACAGGTTCAGCCACTGACTACCGAAGGATTTTATGCTCATTTGCAGAATTGGCAAAAAGTCTATGACGGCGATACCATTCTTTGCGACTATCATCTTATGTGGGACCATTTCTATGACCCGGGTTATCACGGCATAGCCAAAACAATTCATACCGATATGCATTATTTGGAAAAGCTTGGTCTTGACGGCTATATAAGTTGTCAGCTCACCCGTTCCTGCTTCCCGACAAACCTTCCGCTGCATATAATGGCAGAAACCCTTTGGGATAAGGATTGCGACTTTGAAGAAAAGGCTCTTGAATATTATCTTAATGCCTTCGGCCCTGACGGCGAAGCCGTTATGGAATATATGAAAGCTCTCTCCGAAGGTTTTGACCCATATTATAACAGGCAGTGTTTTAAGACAAAGGTTGCACCTTACGGAAACGAAGAGAGAATTGCAAGACTCAAAGGCGCTCTTGCAGCTCTTACAGGTTTTGAAGACACCATTAAGAAAAATCTTGAAGCAGGGCATTGCGACTCTGTCAGAGCTTCCTGGGAATACCTTGCTGTTCATACAGAGTATTGCCGTATGCTTGCAAAACCTCTTATGGCATTCGCACAGGGAAAGAGTGAAGAAAGAGAAGCGTTGGCTGACGAGTTTGAAGATTTCGTTAAGCTTCTCCCTGCAAGAATACATAAAACCTTTGACGAATTCTGGGCACTTTTCTGCTCAAATCGTATAACAAGAGTAGATGCAAAAATAGAATCAGACATAGAAGGAGCAGCATTCTGATAAAAAACAAAAGCCTGTTGGCAGTTTCCAACAGGCTTTTTTATTTAAAAGTTAAAATAATCTTTTGCGTTTTGGTAGCAGATGCCTTTAACGATTTTCTCCAAAGCCTTCATATCCTTTGGATATTCGCCCTTTTCAACCCACTCTCCAAGCATATTGCAAAGGATTCGTCTAAAATATTCGTGTCTTGTGTAAGAAACAAAGCTTCTTGAATCGGTAAGCATCCCAACAAATCTTGAAAGAAGGCTGAGGTTTGCAAAGGCTTTCATCTGCCCTTCCATTCCGTCTCTCTGGTCGTTAAACCACCAGCCTGAGCCGAACTGGATTTTGCCGGGATTTGGTCCTTTCTGGAAATTGCCCAGCATTGTTCCCAAAACATAATTATCTTTGGGATTTAATGTGTAAAGAATAGTTTTAGGAAGTGCATCTTTCATTTCAAGACTGTTTAGTATCTTGGAAATGCCCTCCGCAATACGAAAATCATTGATTGAGTCAAAGCCTGTGTCGGCGCCTATCTGTTCAAACATTCTGGTATTATTGTTTCGCATCGCGCCTATATGAAGCTGCCAAACCCAACCGCGCTTTGCATACTCCTCGCCTAAAAAGATGAGCTTTTCAATAATCTCATCATTCATTTCATCAATGGAATGGTCGGAAAGTCTGCATCCGTTTTCGTGGAAATAGTCCATTCTTTCGGTTATGTCTTCCTTAATATTGTTAAGGTCAGGACGGAAAGTCGGCAAAACCTTAACATCGAAATCTTTCTTGATTTGCTTATGATATTCAAGGTCGTCGTATGGATTATCTGTTGTGCAGATTGCTTCAACATTGGACTTTTTTATAAGTCCTCTTGATGAAAATTCATCCTTCCCAAGACACTCGTTTATCTTATCCCAGATTTCCCTTGCGGTGTCTTCGGAAAGTTCCTTATCTATGCCGAAATATCTTTTCAGTTCAAGATGGGTCCAGTGATACATCGGGTTTCCTATCATCAATGGAACAGTTTTAGCAAAAGCGCACCACTTTTCAAAGTCCGGTGCATCCCCTGTTATGTATTTTTCGTCTATGCCGTTCGTTCTCATAAGGCGCCATTTATAATGGTCTCCGCCCAAGAATAAGTCATAAGCATTTTTGAACTTATAGTTCTCCGCTATCATCTTCGGGGATATATGGCAATGATAGTCTATAATCGGCAAGTCCTTGACAAATTTATGAAACAGCTGTTTGGCTGTTTTATTTGTCAGCATAAAATCATTTTTTATAAAACTCATAATTTACACTCCGCTATACGCCGAGAAGCCTCCGTCAACAGGAATAACAATTCCGTTAACAAAGCTTGACGCGTCCTTTGAAACTAAGAATAACAGCGCACCGATAAGTTCTTCCGCTTTTCCGAATCTTCCCATTGGGGTGCTGCCAAGAATCTTTTCTGTTCTTGGGGTTGGGGTCTTATCCTCATTAAACAAAAGCTTCTCGTTCTGCTTTGTTACAAAAAATCCGGGTGCGATTGCGTTGCAACGGATATTCGTTTTTGAGAAATGAACTGCGAGCCACTGGGTGAAGTTGGAAATTGCCGCCTTCGCCCCTGAATATGCAGGAATTTTGGTAAGAGGAGTATAAGCATTCATACTCGAAACATTGATGATGCTTGCGTCTTCTTTATCGAGCATATCCTGTGCGAAAACCTGAGTCGGGAGAAGTGTTCCTAAAAAGTTAAGATTGAAAACAAACTCAACCCCTTCTTTGTCTAAATCAAAGAAGGTTTTCATTTTACCCATATCCTCAGGAGTAAAATATTCATTATCCGTTGTTGCCTTAGGGTTGTTTCCGCCAGCACCGTTTATAAGTATATCGCAGGAGCCAAAGTCGGAAAGAATTGCTTTATGAGCTTCCTCTATGCTTTCTCTGCTTAAAACATTACACGCATAGCCTTTTGCAATTCCGCCATCTTTTGCAATTTTGTCGGCATTTATCTTTGCCGCCTCTTCGTTTATATCAAGGAGGGCAATTTTTGCCCCTGTTTTAGAAAGAGCCTCAGCAAAGATTGAGCAGAGAACTCCGCCTGCACCTGTTACAACAACAACTTTATCTTTTAAATCAATTTCAAAAGGTAATTTCATTTTATTATCCTTTCCTTTTTTCAAGAGTTTCCCATATTCCTGCCATATACATAGCGCCCAGCGCTCTGTCATAAAGGCCATAGCCCGGCTTTCCTGTTTCGCCCCAAATCATTCTTCCGTGGTCAGGGCGGATATACCCGTCAAAACCGCAGTCGTGGTAAGCTTTTAAAATTTCAACCACATCAAGTGAGCCACACTCTGAAAGATGTCCGCTTTCTTCAAAGGAACCATCTTCAAGAATTTTTATATTTCTTATATGAGCGAAATGAATTCTTCCCATACTTCCATATTTCTTAACCATAGCAACATAGTCGTTAAACTTAGCGCAACCAAGACTTCCGCTGCAAAGGGTTAAGCCGTGGTGCTTATCGTCATATAAAGCTAAAAATCTGTCGAGATTTTCTTCGTTTGTTATAATTCTCGGAATACCGAAAATCGGCCACGGCGGATCGTCCGGATGTATTGCCATATTAACATCGCACTCAACAGCCACGGGCATAATCTCTTTTATGAAATATTCAAGGTTCTTCCAAAGACCTTCTTCTCCGATTTCCTGATAAGCCTTAATTAAATCAGAAACCTCATCAGGAGAATAGGATGAATCCCAGCCGGGAAGTGTTAATTTTGTGGGGTCCATTTTGTCAACATCAGATTTATGATAAACAAGAGATGTTGAGCCGTCTTCGTTTATCCATTCAAGATTAGACCTTGTCCAGTCGAAAACAGGCATAAAGTTATAGCAGACACATTTAACCCCCATTTTGGCAACGCGTCTGATATTTTCCTTAAATACTTCTATGTATTCTTTATATCTTCCCCGACCAAGCTTTATGTCCTCGTGAACAGGGATAGATTCAATAACCTCCATAGTAAGCCCGTTTCGGTTACAAGCGTTTTTAATTTCTTCAATTTCCTTCTCTTCCCAAACCGTTCCAACCTGCTTATAAACCGCAGTTGTTATATCGGAGATGCAAGGAATTTGTCTGATTTTTTCAAGCGTTACGGGGTCGCTTTCCCCATACCACCGGAATGTCATTTTCATAAGGCATCACCTTTTTCCAATTTTTCTTTCATTATACAATACTCTCCCTCAAAAAGCAATACCTTTTTCGGCCATTATATAACCAAAAAAGACCACGCCGTCGGCGTGGTCTTTTAATTTTATTAGTTGTTTGCCATTCTCTTGTATACTTCGTATCTATCGAGAAGGTCTTTTTCTGCCTTATCAAAGAGCTCAACTGCTACTTCAGGATATGCTTTCTTGAGCATCAAGTAACGGTTTTCGCCTTCTAAGAATTCAGCGATTGTGCCTGTTGGCTCCTTAGAATCGAGAATGAATGGATTCTTGCCTTCAGCTTTAAGCTCAGGGTTGAATCTCCAGAGGTGCCAGTAACCTGTCTGAACAGCCTTCTTCTCTTCTGCGATTGTGTTAGCCATACCAACCTTAATACCGTGGTTGATACATGGAGCATAAGCGATGATTAAAGATGGACCCGGATAAGCTTCCGCTTCCTTGATTGCCTTGAACGCCTGATTCATATCAGCGCCGAGAGCGATCTGAGCAACATATACATAGCCGTATGTTGTTGCAATCATACCAAGGTCTTTCTTCTTTGTCTTCATACCTGCAGCAGCAAACTTAGCAACAGCACCTGTTGGTGTAGCCTTAGATGCCTGACCGCCTGTATTTGAGTAAACTTCTGTATCTACAACGAAGATGTTAATGTCTTCGCCGGATGCGATAACGTGGTCAAGACCGCCGTAACCGATATCATAAGCCCAGCCGTCGCCGCCGAATGCCCAGATAGAACGCTTAATTAAGAAGTCTGTTCTGTCTGCGATTTCGCGGATTGCTGGATTTGACATATCTTCCTTGCCGATTAAAGCAATAATGTCTTTTGCAGCAGCCTTAGAAGCTTCAGCGTTGTCCTTACCCTCGATCCAAGCCTTGAAAGCGTCAGCAAGTTCTGGAGCAACAGTGTCCATAACTGCGTTCATACGGTTTACAAGTGTCTTTCTGACTTTCTTGTTAGCAGCAACCATACCAAGACCGAATTCAGCGTTATCTTCGAAGAGTGAGTTAGCCCAAGCCGGACCCTTGCCTTCTGCGTTCTTGCAGTATGGCATTGAAGGAGCAGAGCCGCCCCAGATTGATGTACAACCTGTTGCGTTAGCAACCATCATTCTGTCACCGAAGAGCTGAGTGATAAGCTTAATATAAGGTGTTTCACCACAGCCTGCACAAGCGCCGGAGAATTCGAGCATTGGTGTTGCAAACTGAGAGTTCTTGAATGTCTTCATAATATCGAGGTCGTTCTGCTTTGTTGGGATTGTCATAGCGAAATCCCAGTTTGGAGCTTCGATATCAGCAACCTCATCGATTGGCTTCATTGTGAGAGCCTTTTCCTTAGCAGGACAAACCTGAGCACAAACGCCACAGCCGAGACAGTCAAGAGGAGAAACCTGCATTCTGTACTGCATACCTGCGATACCGTTTGCATTCTTTGTTGCAAAACTTTCTGGCTTCTTAGCAGCTTCGTCTTCTGTTAAGAGAACAGGACGGATAGCAGCGTGAGGACAAACGAGTGAACACTGGTTACACTGGATACACTTGTCAATATCCCAAACAGGAACATTAACTGCAACGCCTCTCTTTTCGTATCTTGATGTGCCTGTTTCAAAAGTACCATCTTCCATTCCTAAGAATGTTGATACAGGAAGCTTGTTACCAGCCTGAGCATTTACAGGTTCAACAATCTTACTGATAAATTCAGGAATATCTTTCTTAGCTGCATCTGCGTCAACTGCATCTTTCCAAGCAGCCGGAACTTCAACCTTAACAAGAGCTTCGATAGCACCGTCAACTGCATCGCAGTTCATCTTAACGATTTCGTCACCCTTCTTGCCGTATGTCTTCTTGATTGCGCCCTTGATAAGTTCAACAGCTTCATCAAAAGGAATAACATTAGCGAGCTTGAAGAATGCGCTCTGTGTTACCATGTTAATTCTGTTAGGACCAAGACCAACCTTAACCGCAACATCAACAGCGTTGATTGTGTAGAAGTTAATGTCGTTTTCAGCTAAGTATCTCTTAACCTTTGCAGGGAGCTTTTCGTCAAGTTCTTCTGGGCTCCATACGCAGTTGAGTAAGAATGTACCGCCCTTTTTGAGTCCTTCAAGTACATCATACTGATGAACATAAGCAGGCTTATGACAAGCGATATAGTCAGCTTCGTCAAGAAGATAAGTTGACTTAATCGGCTTTTTACCAAATCTTAAATGAGACATTGTTACGCCGCCTGACTTCTTTGAGTCATAATCAAAGTATGCCTGAGCGTAAAGGTCTGTGTTGTCACCAATAATCTTGATTGCGTCCTTGTTAGCACCAACTGTTCCGTCAGAACCAAAGCCCCAGAACTTACAACGAGTAGCGCCTTCTGGAGCTGCATTGATTTTTTCAGGAAGTTCGAGAGAAAGATTTGTTACATCATCCACGATGCCGATTGTGAAGTTGTTCTTTGGCTTTTCAGCATCAAGATTATTGAATACAGCGAGGAGCTGTGTTGGAGTTGTATCCTTTGAACCGAGGCCGTATCTTCCGCCAACGATTAATGGAGCGTTTTCCTTACCTGTGAATAAGTTACAAACATCAAGGTAAAGTGGTTCACCAAGTGAACCTGGTTCTTTTGTTCTGTCTAAAACAGCGATTTTCTTAACTGTCTTTGGAAGAACATCGAAGAAATATTTAGCGGAGAATGGACGATAAAGGTGAACTTTAACAACACCAACTTTTCCGCCTCTTGCGTTAATATAATCAACTGTTTCTTCAAGTGCTTCACAAACGCTACCCATAGCGATAATAACTTTTTCAGCATCAGCTGCACCGTAGTAGTTAAATGGCTTGTATTCTCTGCCTGTAATCTTGGAGATTTCAACCATGTAGTCATTTACGATGTCAGGAACAGCGTCATAGAATTTGTTTGAAGCTTCTCTACCCTGGAAGTAGATATCAGAGTTCTGAGCAGTACCACGAAGAACAGGGTGTTCAGGGTTTAATGCTCTGTCTTTAAATTCCTTGAGTGCTTCTTTATCAAGAAGTCTTTCAAGGTCCGCGTATTCCATAACTTCAACCTTCTGGATTTCGTGAGAAGTTCTGAAGCCGTCAAAGAAATGAAGGAAAGGAACACGGCTCTTTATGGTTGCAAGGTGAGCAAGACCGCCAAGGTCCATAACTTCCTGAA
The DNA here is from genome assembly GCA_017437345.1 of Clostridia bacterium. The sequence continues at coordinate 12,234 of JAFSBJ010000114.1, forward strand.
CACTGCCTGATGCCAAAAGGGCA
>JAFSBJ010000011.1 GCA_017437345.1 Clostridia bacterium
CACTCCCGATATAAACGATTTTGTTTATCATGGTATGAAAATCAAAATCGACAGGGTCCACAAAGTAAATCTTGTGTGCGATGGATTCAATGTTTCATATCTCACCAAAGCGAAAACCTATCGTGAGTTTTTAGAGGAAAACAATATCTCTCTTTCATCATCTGATTCAACAAGTGAACATCCCGACACAGTCCTTGGCGAAGAAAACACTCTCACCATAACAAGAATTCAGAAATTCAGCGGTGAATTAAACGAAGAAATTCCCTATACCACAAGAAGATATGAAGATCCATATCTTGAAAAGGGAAAAACCAAAATCGTTCAGCAGGGACAAAATGGTGTTAAAAAGATTAAGTGCGACATTGTATATAACAATGGCGTTGAGGTTTCAAGAAATGTAAAAAGCGAATACATTTCTAAAAGACCTGTTGAAGAAGTAATAGCGGTTGGCATAGCAACAGGTAATCTCGCAACAGTTGGCGGCGACACCTTCAGCTATAAAAAGGTTCTCACCTGCAGCGCCACAGCCTATGACCTTTCCTTCCAGAGCACAGGTAAGCTCCCCGGTCATCCTGCCTATGGCATAACAGCAACCGGAACCCATGCAAAGCTTGGAACTGTTGCAGTTGACCCAAGGGTTATTCCTCTTGGCACAAAAATGTATATAGTTTCAACCGATGGCAGTGTTGTATATGGATATTGCACAGCCGAAGACACAGGCGGAGCTATAAAGGGAAATAAGGTAGACCTTTTCTACAACACAACTGCCGAATGTATGCAGTTTGGCAGAAGAAGTGTATATGTTTATATCTTATAACTAAAAAGCTTTCAGATTTTTTCTGAAAGCTTTCTTTCTTTTATAAGGTATATCATTATAATAATTGCTCCAATAACTACCGATGCCGGAATTGCAGTTAAGCCTTTGGGTGAATAAAAGCTTTGGGTGTAAAGGCTTTTGTATCCGTATCCAAGAAAAAAGCTGCATACTGCCTGAAATGACTTTGCGTAAATAAGCTTTTTAAATCCAATAATCTCTCCTGCAACGGATTTTATCTGCATAATAACCGAAAATCCCGACCAGGAAACAGCGGAGCAGATTAGTGCAAATCTTAATTTTTCAGAAGCCATTGTGCTTAGCTCTTTCACACCGGCTGAAACCTCAAAAAATGATTTGCTCAGTTTCTCAATAAATAATAGGCTTGCCTCTTGTTTTATTATACCACCTGCTATAATGCAAATAACCGACGCCATCACATATGCCATAACCATAAATCCGCAAATGTTGATGCAGATGCTGACACCGTTTTTAACATATGAGCAAAAGTCACCTTTACCTGGGCCTGCTATTGTGCTTTGCAGGGAAGCTTCCTTAATGTTTTTTCTTGTAAATATTCCATAGATAAAACTCGATATAAGCTGTATAAGATATATCATAGCTCCGTCTCTTGTGTTTCCAAGTAGCCCTGTTCCCACAGCTGAAATAAGAAAAAGCGGTCCGGCATTGTTGGTAAAGCATATAAGATGCGAAGCTTCATCTATGTCGATTTCATTTTTTATATAAAGATTTTTTGCACAAACAGCTCCCGATGGGTATCCGCAAAATACAGAGCTTATAATCGCCTTAATGCTGCACCCGTGTATTCCAAAAATAAATGATATAAATCTTCCCGGAAGCTTTTGCACTATCTGAGAATCAGAAATATACTGAGATATTATAGTGTATGGAAATACCGATGGCACAATTATATTAACCCACATAGTAATTGCGGTCATAATTTCCTGCCTCATTATGTCAAATTTAAAAATCAAACAATATACCGTGCATATTAAAATAGTAATGTGCAATAATAAATTACCTTTTTTTATTCCCGCCACCTCCGTATATTTATTTATATTCAATCATAAAAATAGTATGAAAAGGATGTGGTTTTCTTTGCTTAATCCGGAAAGCTTGGTTATTGGTCATTCCTATAAACTCATTATGTATGGAAATAAAATATGCATAAAAGGAAAATATGATGTAACAGGCTATAGTGAAAATTCAGTTATGCTCAGATGTGATAGAGATGTTGTGTGCATAAAAGGGGAGAGTGTCGTCATATCTTCTCTTGATGTAAATGAAATATACATAAGCGGAAAAATAACAGAGATTTCTTTTTCATAGGGTGATACTTTTGGCTTTATCCTTCGGAGCATATATCCGTCTTGTCATACAAAAAGAAAATTATGCTTTGTTTTTTAATGAATGTAAAAATGAAAACATTGTGTTATTCAATATAAGAAAAACCGACGATAACTATCTTGCCGATATTAAAATAAATGATTATAAGGCAGTATGCGATATTTCCGATAAGCTTTCCTGCAAAGTTGCAGTTAAAGGAAGATTTGGCTTTCTTATGAAGCTTATCCTTTCAAGGGGAAGGAAGGCATTTTATCTTGTTGTTATTTTTCTTGCTCTTTACTATGCCATAAATTCTTTATATGTATCAGAAATATGTATTGATGGTAATAATATTTTCACAGATAGTCAGATAATAAAGTGTATGAAAGAAAATGGTCTTGAGGTGGGGAGCTTGAAGCTTGGCTTTGATCCCGAAATTTTCCGGGAAGAATTTATAAAGGATTTTCCGGGAATATCATGGATATGGGTTGAAATCGATGGAACTAAAGCTCTTGTATCTGTTCGCGAAAAGGTTTCCAAACCGGATTTTTTTGATTATAATTACTATTGTAATGTGGTTGCATCAAAAGACGGTGTTATAAAAAAAGCTGTTTCCTCAAGTGGAAACATTCTTGTTAAAGAAGGAATGTTTGTAAGAAAAGGCGACATCTTAATTAGCGGAGTATATGATTCCACAGACCTTGCCCCCCTTCGCTTTGTAAATGCCGGAGGTATTGTCCAGGCTTTAACAGTCTATACCCTGGAAGATACATTCAGCGGTAAATACATAAGCTACCTGGCACCCGATAAGCTTAAAAACTCCCCATCCTTAAAAATATTTAACACAAAGCTCTTTGAATATAAACCATCAAAAGCTTTAAGACTTAATATGGAGCAAAATGACAAAAAAATCAGAATATTTGGCAAAAATTATTTGCCTTTGGCATTTACAAATACAAAATATTGTGAGATAATAAGAAAAGAATATCAGCTGTCAGAAGAAGACACAATAAAAAAGGGGATAAGCGAGCTTAAAAGAAGGCTTACTCTTTCTCTTCCTGAGGGTGCAGAGATAGTGGATACCAAGGAAGATGTTAAAAAGAATTCCGATGGAACAATAAGTATAAAGCTTACCTTTGAATGTCTTGAAGATATTGCTGAAAAAAAGCCCATATTTATAGAAACTCAATAACCGGAGGGTATGAATTGGAAAAAGTACTTGAAATATCCGCGGTGGAAAAACTTATTTCCATTTTCGGAGAATACGACAAAAACATCAACATAATAAAAAAAGAATTCGGTGTCAGCATTTTAAACCGTAATAACACCGTAAAAATAATAGGGGATGAGTCTGCAGTTCTCAGAGCAGAAAAGGCAATAAAGAGCCTTGAAAAAATCCTCGATAGCGGAGAAGAAATAAGTGATGTAAATCTTGGTTATGCCATTGATATGGCAAAAGACGATATCGACGATGCTTCCCTCTATGGAAAAGATTGTATTCTCATAACAGCCAAAGGCAAACCCTTAAAAAGCAAAACCCTTGGTCAGAAAAACTATGTTGAAGCAATTGAGAAAAACACAATAACCTTCGGCATAGGCCCTGCCGGAACGGGGAAAACCTATCTTGCAGTTGCCCTTGCTGTGAAGGCATTTAAAAATAAAGAAATAA
>JAFSBJ010000115.1 GCA_017437345.1 Clostridia bacterium
TAACCTTTTGCAAGTTTTAAAACTCTTTTACGTCTTTTTCTTGTAGCCATAGCGCCTTTTACTCTAGCCATTTAAAACGCCTCCTTCGATTTTATTTATACAGAATAAGTCTCTTGATTGTAGCTGCATTTGCCTTTGATGCATAAGTATGCTTTCTGAGAGCTCTCTTTCTCTTTGTGGATTTCTTTGTTAATATGTGTCTTCTGAAAGCCTGGTTCTTTTTAACCTTTCCGTTTTTGGTAAGACCAAATCTTTTTGCCGCACCTCTATGAGTTTTGATTTTAGGCATAGTCTTAATACACTCCTTCCAATATTTTAGATGAAAAGTAAATTATTTTGGGGCAACGGTCATAGACATATTTCTGCCCTCTAATTTGGCAGCTTTTTCAACATTGCCCACCTCGGAAACTGCGGTCGCAAATTTTGCAAGAAGATCGTTTCCTATCTGGGTGTGATGAAGTTCTCTGCCTCTGAAGCGAACAGTTATCTTGACCTTGTCACCTGAACTTAAGAACTTTTTGGTATGATTAACCTTGGTGTCGAAATCGTGAACATCTATTGATGGACTGATTCTGATTTCTTTAATGCTTACAGTTTTCTGATTTTTCTTTGCTTCCTTTTCTCTTTTTGCCATCTCAAAGCGGTATTTACCATAGTCCATTATTTTGCATACGGGTGGTTTTGCCTGAGGAGCAATCTTAACGAGATCAAGCCCTCTTTCTTCGGCTTTTTTCATGGCAAATTCAATGTTTACAACATCAAGCTGTGAGCCGTCGGAATCAATTAATCTGACCTCTTTGTCTTTGATTTCTTCATTAATCATTAATTCTTTGCTGCTGATGACGAAGCACCTCCAAAAAATAAATTAACAAAAGCGTTGCATTTTGCCTTTTTATGCTCTGTGGAGCAATAAAAAAAGTGGGCAAAATCCACCCACTTATACATAAACAGAATAAGTATTAACCCTACTGGTACCTTTAAACCGCAAGGTGAGAGGTGGACCTCTGCTTTGCTTTCCAAAGTATTATAGCACCGAGATTACACTTTGTCAATACTTTTTTTAAAATATTTTTATTTTCAAATATTTGCATATCTTAAATTTTAAGCTGGTTTACCCGCCCCAAGGTGCGAAGCACCATTTTTTCGGTATGGCGGGTTTTATCTCGTTTGCTGAAAAAATTTTCCCTTGCTCGCACCCCATACAAAACACACTTGTTAGGTTGCCTCTTGAAAGAGTTAAGGGGAAACCTTATCACTCTAAAATATACTATACTGCTTTTTCTGTGGAAGGGGTTTTGATACCATACTATATATAGATTACATAAAATAAAAAAGGCTATTAATAACTCTACAAATGTTATACAAATCATTACAAATTGAGCTTTTAAGAATTGTGAAAGTGAAGTTAGTATTCCTTTAAATATATTGGATATTTTTCTAATAGATCTTTTTGGCAGTACATTGTGAATATACATTGATAATTTTCTTCTATCTGTTACTAAAAATAATGTTGCTAAAAAAGTAATTACAACATATACAAATATATTAGGTATAAACATTATAAAATTAAATGTTCCGTTAAATATTTTAGTTATATATATTGATATACTACTAAATAAATCTAATCCTATATCATATATTTTTTCACTTATAGAATGTGGTATATTATTTATAGCACTAATGTGTTTTTTATATACTAATTCGTATTTTTCTTGTATACAATCAAATGTAGCTGGCATTTATGCAGCTATAGATATGGCCTCTTTTAATAACTTTGAAACTAGTATATATACAATTAATATTACTAATGCATATATAACAAAAACTAAAATACTTCCTACTAATTTTCTAGAAATTTTTGTTTTCTTTACAATATATTCAACTAACTTGTCTAATACAATCGCAGTTATTATTGCCACTATAAATGGCCAAAAAAAGATTCCCAACATTAATGATAATATTATTGCAATTGATATTGATATAATCCATAATATTTTAATTCCCGTTTTTTATAATCTATCATAATTATATTCGCCTTTTATTTATTATGGTCATTATATCATTTAAAAATGTATAAGAAAAAACTATTACATATTTAGTAAAAACTCCACAAATTTTTTAAGGAGCGCTAGATTAGCGCTCCTTAAAATTATATTTTACCACATATTTACTGTGATACTTCCTTCTACCATATGCGGAACAAGCTGTTTTATACAGTATGATGTATTAGTGTATAACCTATTTCTAAGTATCAATGGAAAGTCAACATATAACACATATTTATTATCATGATAAACTATTTCAGAATTCATAAAACCTGTACCATCCCTTAAATATGGTCCATCTGATAAATCAGCAAAAAGTATATCTTTGTTAGTCTTGGAATTTACAATTTCAAATTCAAGCTTTACTCTAATTTTATAGAAACCTGTTGTATTGTTGTAGTAAACAATAGGAAAACATGGCTCTCCATATCCTTTTAATATTATTTCATTTTCCTTAACATATTTTACGTACTGTTGTAATTGTTCTCCAGGAGTAGTATAGAAAAACAAATCCGCCATTTGTCTTGCCATATTCTTTACATCAGCTGTTCTGTAATCAACATTTAATATACAGTTAAAGTAACGTCTTAAAATATATAATGTATCACTAAAAGATGATTTTACTTTAGGATAAATTGTTTTTGGTGTGGTAATTTTACCATCATAATCATTAATATATGGAAATTCATATACATAGTTTTCCCATGGTCTGTATATATACGGGAAGTCAGCATAATTACTTGGCCAATTTGCTCTATCTTCATCCACATAATATGGATCATTAATAGTATAATCACTAAAAACTATACAATTATTAATCCTGTTAGCCTTCATAGTTATATAATTGAGTATTGCTTTTGTCATATATTGATGACCAGGAAATTCATATGTTGAATCAGGCAGAATACCAACACCTACTGTTTTTCTTATTATCTCTTTTTCCTTATCTGTAAAAGAAGAAAAGTTAGAAAAATTAACAGTTACAGGTGTAAATTCTTTTTCCAAAAAATAAAAATCTCTGTTACTATATGGTTCTAAAAACTCTAATAAAGTTACAGGTCTATCAAAATCAAACTCACCATTTTGATGAAAATATACTTTTTCTCCTTCTTCTCGAGAAAAATTATCCCATTTAAATTCAGTTCTCTTTTCCTCATCAGTTTTAGGATAAGTACGACAACTGTACCGATTTATCTTATAAGTGTCATAATAATGTCTCCACGTTAAAACATCTTCTAATCTTAGTCTGGTACCTATATCAGTATAATCATATCCTATAAGTGTACTTCCATAAATAAACATATCATTTTGAACTGTATTTATATCTTTATATATTACCTTTGCCACATATTCATCTGATTTGTCACAAATAGATACTTTAGCATAAAAAGTATTAAGAAATGTACTTATAACATCATCCTTATTAATTTGATTATTGCTAACAAGTCTATCTAATATTACAAGTACCTCTTCTAATGTAATAGAATCATCAGGACAAAACATTGTTTCATTTTTACCATTTACAATTCCTAAAGAGTTAGCTTTTAATATATAATCTTTAGCCCAATGATTATTAATATCTTGGAAGTTAACTGTATTTTTATTATTTGACATACCTAAAATTCCAAATCTATCCATAATAGCAACAAATTCTGCCCTAGTAATATTATTAAATGGTTTAAATGTATTGTCCTCATATCCATTTATATATCCTATACCTGCAGCCTTTTCTATTTTAGGGATAACACTAATAGGTACCTCACTCAAATCATTAAAGCTCTTATTTCTACTTTGCTCCTCTTTAAAACTTTGTGATACATCAGCAAATATATTTAAAACTTCCCACCTTAGTATTTCTCTTTGTGGCTTTTCTTTAAATAACAACCCATATTTTTCTCCGGTATCAAAAGCCCAATCACTATATGGTTCATAATGAATCATTGTTTTCTCCTCGGCATTTACATTAACACATAAAGTTAAAATAATAACACCAACAACAAATATTAACCATATTACTCTTTTTAACATAAAAAATCCTCCCATAAAATTATTTATATAATATTTATTAATTTGAAAAATAATTATATACCCATTTTTAATTTATGTCAATTTATTATTCTTATATTTGAATATTTCGACTTTTTTTAAAATATTTTTATTTACCATACTTATTTAAAATATAGCTATGAGCTGCGTTTTCAAATGTATCGTCTAAAGCTTCAAGAGAAACCTCATCGTATTTATTTTCAAGAGCTTTTTTTATTATATAATCGCAAAGTACGGGGTTTTTGGGAAGAAGCGGACCATGAAGATAGCTTGCTATAAGATTTTTATATATAGCTCCCTCAAAGCCTTTTCCCGAGTTTCCGTAGCCTGTGATAACTTTGCCTAGGGGGGTAAAGTTATCACCTATTATTTTGCCGCTGTGATTTTCAAAGCCAACAATTTTTGTTTTTAATATATCGCTTTCTATAATAACATTGCCAATGTGTCTTTCCTTTTCATATTCTGTGTGAAAACTAAGAATATCAAGGCATGGAAATTCACCATCGGGAGTTTTAAAATATTTTCCCATAAGCTCAAAGCCGCCGCACAAGGCAACTAAAACTTTGCCTTTTTCAACATATTCTTTAAATTCTTTTTTATAATTTACAAGTGCTTTGCAAACCATAAGCTGTTCTTTATCAGCTCCACCGCCTATAAATATAATATCGGAATTTTCAAAATCAGGCATTTGGTTTAGAGAATACTCTATTACCTCACATTCTATTCCTCTTTTTTGTGTGCGGTATAAAAGTGAAGCTATGTTACCCCTGTCGCCATAAAGATTTAAAAGCTCGGGATAAAGATGAGCTATTTGTATTTTCATTTATTTTCCTCCAGAGCCTTAAGATTTGTCTGAGTGCCAAACATCGCTGTGTAGTTAACAAGAATATATGCTATATCGCCTTCTCCCGACATCAGACCGGAAAGGGTGAGCTTGTTGTTTTCTTTGATTATGACATTTTCAAAGCCTGCATATTTTAACCTGAGAGCAAGGTCGTCTTTTCTTATTCCCGATGCAATAATTCCCGATACATTTGCTTCTTTTAGCTTTTCAAAATCCACATCCCATATCCAGGAAATGTCTATTCCGTCGCCGGGGCCATCGTTTATAGCTATCAGAACATCTTTTTTCCTCTTATCGGAAAGGACTGTTGCAATTGCCTGGTTAAAACCGGCAGGGTTTTTAGCAAGATTTAAAATTGCAGTTTTGCCATTTATGGTAAAGGGTTCCATTCGTGCTATCTGAGGCTTGTATGATTTAAAAACAGCTTCAAGATCAGAAATATCTTCTCCACATTCTTTTAATGCCGCAACAGAAGCAAGGATATTGTAGATATTATAGAAGCCGCGATAATTAAGGTTGAATGAATATCTATTGCCTGAATTATATATGCCGAATTTAAGACCTTCGGACATATCAATATCTTTTGCCACAAAATTAAGCTCAGGTCTTGAAAATCCGCATTTTTTGCAAAAATAGTCACCGAGCTGGCTATAGTGGGTATAATTATAGCTTAGTTCCTCACCGCACACAGCACAATAGCGGCCTTCCTTGGTTTCACGCATGCCTGTGGTGCAGTTCTGATCTATTCCAAAATAGGTGACATTTTTATTTTTTCCAAAATGAGCACTCAGGGGATCATCGCCATTTAAAATAAGCTTTGTTTGGGGGATTTTTTCTATAGCTTCATTTAAAAGAGATATTGTTATGTTAACTTCGCCAAATCTGTCGAGCTGATCGCGAAAAAGATTTGTTATGATGAGCTTATCGGGAGTTACAAAAGGAACAATACGCCTTAAGCTTGCTTCATCACATTCTATTGCCGCATAGTCGGCATTTAGTCTGCCCAAAACAGAGGCATGGTCAATAAATGAGCAAGCAATACCGGGAAGCATATTTGCTCCGATGATATTGCCCACCACCTTATAGCCCTTGGATTTTAACAGAGTGTATATAAGATTATTGGTTGTGGTTTTACCATTTGTTCCGCAAACAACTATTATATCCTTTTTAACCTGAGCTGCCAGATCCTTTAAAACAAAGGGAGCTATTTTAAGAGCTACTCCGCCGGGAGCTGACGAGCCTTTTTTCCCTGCAAGCTTTCCTGCTATAATTAGAAGCTTACAAACGATAATTGCAATTATATTTCTTAATTTTCTCAAGATTATCATATTCCTTCCATTCAGAACTTAAATAGTTCAGATAGTCCTTCAATGGCTATATTTTACAACAAATAAAGCCATATTTCAACCTTTAATTTTGCTAGTGTAATATTTTTTGTGTTTTTACAATATGTATTAAAAAAGGAGCGGAGTGAAGATATGATATATATAAAGGAAGATGAAGGCTTTAAAAGATATTACATAAGAGCTGACGGAAGGCTTATGTGTGAAAGAAAAAACGGAGAAGAAGAGATAATACTTTCCGACATTTCAAATGAATTTGATGCAGCGCAACAAAAAGGATGCCTGCATTTTGTGCTACAGGGAGCCGGTGGCGAAGTTATATATTTAAAAAAAGAAGATGGCACCTGGAGAAAATTTGACATTTTAAAGAGCAGGAAGGGAATTAAAAAAATCCACAAAATAAGACTCATAGCTTCTGAAAACAAGCTTTGTGCATTTTATATTATGGAGCATAACGGACAAAACCTTTTTGTAAAACACAGATTCAGCACAGATTCTCTTTACGAAGAACCGGAGGTAATGGGAGTTTGCAATGAAGGAAAAATATATTCAATATCTCAAACAGATAATGGATTTATTCTATTCTTTAAAGATGCTGACGGAGTTATAAAAAAGATTTTACTGGACAAGGATTATACGATTAAAGACATTGAAGATTGCGGATTTAAAAATGAGATACTAACCATCAACACCTTATTCTATAAAGGAATTACATATGCACTTTGCACAGTGAGAAGAAAAAACTCTGCCGCACTTATTTTCTTTGACACAGATAATGAGGCAGATGCGAAAATAGTGAGCTTTGGCATGGCAAAAAACTGCGTTGCTGAAATGATTGCATCAGAAGATGAAATAACTGCCATATGGGAGGAAAACGGTGGAATAATTTTCTCACAATATATTATTGGCAACACTTCTTTTTCTAAACCAAAACCTTTGGGAAAAGGATACAGACTATTCAGAATAAGACCTTGCTGCACATCAGGATACACATTCAGCGGAAAATGCGCCTTTTATAATTATCTGCCTCATATACCGGGATATAATTTCAGAAAAGAAAATCAGAATACTAGAAGGGGGAACAATATGAATTCCAATGGTTTTGAAAAAAACAGTATTAAACCTAAAGACAACGACATTATAATTGAAAAGCTTAAAGAAATTGAAAAGCATATTGACAATATGGGAAACACGCTAAAGGATATGTGTTCGTTTTTAGATAAGCTCACAGCTTTCAAAAAAGAAGCTGATAATACTTGTGAAAACTACGATGAAAATAATATTATTGCAGAAATTGCAGGTAAAGAAAACCTTGGCGAAATAAACATGGAAAATGTGAAGCTATTTGAAAATACGGATATTGATTCTGTGCTTCCTACACCAGAAGAAAAACAATAAAACCTGAAAGGAAAAGTAAATTATGAACAGATATGAAAAGACAGGATTTTTGTTTTCCTACATAAGATTTATGAACTTATCGCCTCACGGAGGAAAGGCTGACTTTTATATTGGAAATACCCTTGTTTGCGCAGGAATTAAATTCGGTTCTTGTTCTTCATATATTAAAACCGGCTCAGGGCCCCAGGTATATAAGGTGACAAGATGCGCAAGAAAAGATGACATCATTGGAAAGATTACTTTTAGCCAGGATGTGGGCGGAGTACATAGTCTTTGTGTGGTTGGAATGGCAGACAAAGCGGAAATTATTACAATCGAAGAACCACCACTCATGAGAAATGATTATGCAAACTTAAGAATATGCAATTTTGCACCCGATACAAGGAATATTTGCATAATGGCAAATGATGAAATAATTGTTGGGGATATGGGATATAAAGAGCAGAGCATGTATATAAAAGTAAAACCGGGGAAATACAGATTTTCTGCAAGCGAAGGCGGACAGAATCCTCGATTTTTGGGTGAACAAAAAATAGACAGCGGAAAATTTTACAGTTTTTATATAACAGGAACAAAAAACGAAATGCCGCATCTTTCCGGGTTATTTACCCTTGATGCGGCAAGTTATGACGGATTTTATTTATTATAAACTTTAAATACTGCTATATTATCTTTTGATATTTCAAAGCATATATCAGGGAATTTCCGGGATAGCTTATCCTTTAAAAGCTCACATACAATATGCTCTGTTTCATAGTGACCTGCATCTATAAGACACATATCGTTATCATAGCAGTCTCTTGCAGGATTATATTTCACATCACCTGTTACGAAAAGGTCAATACCTCTTTTTATGCATATTTCTATTTCATCAGCACCGCCGCCGCAATTTACAGCTACGGTTCTGATTTCTTTTTCAGGATTTCCAACATATCTGACAAATGGCGTATTGAGTTCAGAGGTGCATTTTTTAAGAATATCGGAAAGCTTTGTGCCTGCCGGTACCTCTCCCACTCTGCCATAGCCATGAACCTGACCGTCTATGGTGGCAACAGGTTCGACAACGCTTGTGTTTTCAATGCCAAGCTTTTCAGCAAGGAAATCATTAAGACCATCTTTAGCGCAGTCGAGGTTTGTGTGGGCACTAAAAAGTGATATATCATTTTTTATAAGACTCATAAGGGTTCTCTCTTCGGGAGAAGACTCTGTGAGTCTTTTTGTTGAATGAAACATAAGGGGATGATGAGAAATTATGACATCAGCTCCAAGCTTTGAGGCTTCGTCTGCTACCTTTTCGTCCACATCAAGAGTTATGAGTACCTTTGATACCTTTTTATTTTTACTGCCCACAATAAGACCAACATTATCACCGTCAAATGCAAGCTCGGGAGGGAATAGTTTATCTATATAATTTATTATTTCATTTAATTCTGTCATTTTTATTCCTCCATATATAAGCTGAATAGATTAAGCTGTTTCTGATACTTTTCTAGTTCTGCCTTATCGGGATTATGGCTCTTTTTAATTCCTTCTATTATATTTGAGCATACACGA
>JAFSBJ010000116.1 GCA_017437345.1 Clostridia bacterium
AATGAAGACATTAAATCATTAAATATAGTAACTGATATTAAAGATGGTGTATGGACAGTGGACTATGTTGTTCCATTTGATTTTATTAAAAAGTATATCAAAGGATATGAATTTAAAACGGGAACTGTAATGAAAGCAAATGTTTATAAATGCGGTGATGATACCGAATTTGAACACTGTGGATGCTGGGGTATGGTAGACAGAGATGCCCCCGATTTCCACACACCTCAGTTTTTTAAAGAAATGAAAATAGTTTAAAAAAACAAACTCCAAAATTTGGAGTTTGTTTTTTTAACGCAATGATTGACCTGTTACAAATTCTCTTATGATGCTAACACTTCGTTTGGCTTTAGTGTAATTTTTTTCAATTTTTTTATATAATAGATCAAGTGCAGTATCGCAAACTTCGTCAAGATGCATTCTTATACAAGAGAGTTTTATATCGGAGTAGGGGACACTGTTTATATCATCCATACATATAACTGCAACATCATCAGGCACAGAAAGTTTTTCTTCCTTTAAGCGTTGTAATATCCCCACAGCAATATGACTATATGCAGCAAATATAACATCCGGAATGTCACCAGACATTATAAACTGTTCAATCCCATAATATCCGGCATCATAAAACCTTAAATCACTTATTGATGTGTACTTTTCGGGGATAGTTATTTGGAATCTTTCTAATGCTGATTTAAAATAATCGTATTCCTGTTGCGCATGTTTTTCGCCAACAAATCCTATTTTTTTGTAATTGTTTTTTAAAAGATAGTCAATTGCACTATCCATAGCTTCATTAACAATAACATTAACACAATCAACATTTTTAGTTTCGTTGTCTAGCCCGATTTGTACAATGGGAACATCTGTGTTATTCTTAATAACTGCTGCCGGTTCAATTACTATAATACCATCCACTTTGCAAAATTTTGTGTAATAGTCAATTAATTCCTGGTTTTTCTCACTTGAAAACTCATAAACAGAAAGAAGCATTGTTCCATTTCTTTTTGAAATTTCTCTGGAAAGAAATGTTGCCATCTGTGTGTAGTGTATACCTAGCATTTCGGGACATATAACAGCAATAACCTTTTTGGGGTAAACCGGTTTGTAATACTTATCGAAGCATCCATATTTTTTTGCAACATCAAATATCAATTCTTTTGTTTGGTGGCTTATTTCATGACTATCTGAAAAAGCTTTTGATACTGTCGATACTGAAACATTTGCCAATTGGGCAAGTTTTGAAAGATTCATAGTAATTGTACCTTATAATTTTCTGTTAAGAAGATCATCAAGTTTGTTGTAGTTTTCGTAAACTTTTGTATAGTCAGTACCACTTGGTTTAAATACCTGATCTGTTTTGATCATAGAACATGCACCTTCAACCGATTTAAATATTCCGCATCCAACACCGGCAAGAATAGCAGAACCAAGACATGCAGTTTCTTTATTTTTTAAAGTTGTGAGCGTTTTTCCTGTCATGTCTGCTTTAATTTGATTCCACAACGGACTTTTTGCGCCACCACCCATAAGACGAATTTCATTTGCATCAATATTAATATAATCAAGATTTGATTTTAACATACATGATATCGCTTCCATAATGGCACGGGCAAAATGGGCTCTGGTATGTTCGAGAGTTATACCATAAAATCCGCCTTTTGCATCGGGATTATATTTTGGCATTGTTGAACCGCATAAATGAGGAAGCATAGTAAGACCATTTGATCCCGGTTCTATTTTTTCTGCTAATGCTGTCAGATCATTAAAATCTTCGTAGTCTTCACAGAAATTGTTCTTAAACCATTTAAATGCCATACCGGCAACAGATGTCCACAAAACAAGAGCGTATTTACCGTCAAAATTATAGTGGCAGGGAATGATACTATTTTCAACAAATTCAGGTATTGTTTTTGTTGGAACAAATAATACCATGGTTGTCCCTGTCATTTCACTTATGATTCCTTCTTTTATAATTCCGGCACCAATTCCACCTGCAACCTGATCCATTGCTCCGGTAACAACTTTCATTCCGTTATATTCTCCGACCTTAACTCCGCTTTCATATAATTCGGGCAGCATCTCTGAATCAACGCCAATGAAATCAAGCATTTCATTCCACCATTTACCTGTATTAATGTCGAAATATATTGTTGAAGACTGAAGTGTTTTCTCAGTTATAAACTTACCTGTCATTTTATAGAGTATATAATCTTCAAGCAAGAATATTTTTTTTGTTTTTGCCCAAACTTCGGGTTCGTTTCTTTTTACCCATAATAGCTTTGATGCAGGCCAGGTAGCAGTAATTTCAGGCTGACCTGTAATTTCATACACCTTTTTTCTGCCAAAATGTGCTTCAATCATTTTAGCTTCTTCGTCGGCTCTGTTATCTACCCATACAATAGCTTTTCTGACCGGATTTCCTTCTTCATCGGTAAGAATAAGTGTTTCACACTGAGTATCTATGGAGAGAGCTTCAATATCAAGACCTTCAGTTGCTTTGGCAATACCTTCTTTTGTAATGTCCCAATAGTTCTCAGCCGGAAACTCAGCATATACGCCACTTGCTTCCAGAGTATAGTCAACGGTTGCCTGAGTGAGCTGCTCCAACTTATCATTAAAAACAGCAGCTTTAAGTGATGTGGTTCCTATATCAATTCCCAATAAATTCATATTTACAACTCCTTTTATCGTAAATATTTAATTAACAGTAAACCATAGCGATTTACTGTTAATTAATCTAATATACAATTATTTCTTATTTAATCTTTCACCAACAGCTCCACCTGGATGGATGAGGGCAAACTGTTCGTTTTTATAATCTGTTTCTTCAATAAGAGCAGCCTGGAGAGCATGGAATATCATGCAAAGTGCAGTTGATGAAGTTGTTCCCTGTGAATTATATTTATCTGTTTCACGATTAACATATTGTTTTAAAACAACATCTGCCTGTTGAGCAAGTGGAGATTCCATATTCTCTGTTATGGAGATTATTTTAACACCTTTTGCTTTACAGATATCAATTATTGGCAATAATTCTTTTGTTTTTCCGCCTCTTGAAGCAAAAACACAAACATCTCCTTCCTGAAGAAAGCCTGTTGCACCATGAACAGCTTCCGCAGGAGATATAAATCTGGATGGGCGTTCAATGCAGCATAAAAGGTGAGAAAAATGAGAACAAATTATGCCTGAATGGCCGCAACCTGTTGTTCCGATTCTCTGAGCATTGGCTAAAAGCTCAACAGCTTTTGAAAAAGCTTCTTCATCAAAATATTCAAGCATTTTTTCAATGCATTCGCTTTCTATTTTATAAGCGTTTTTTGCCTGGATTAAAGATTCCTGCTTAATGACAATACATTCCTTTCATTATATTATTTATGTAATTCATCCCATGCTTTTCTGAGGTTAAAGAGCATTTCTTCAACCATAGCATATGGATCAGCAGCTTTAATAATTCCGCTTGTTGAACCTGTTGCCTGAGCGCCACATTTTATCATATTGTAAACATCTGTTCCGTTTGAAATTCCTGCACCCTGAAGAACCATTATGTCGGGATTGATTTCGTTAACCATTTTAATGGTATCAGTAACATAGCTTGTGTCGCTGGTTTTGCCTGTTCCGATGAGTTCTGTAGGTTCAGCAACAATAAGATTTGGTCCCATCATTGCAATTTTCTTAACATCTTCAACTGTATCTGCGCAAACAATTGTTCCAAGTCCAACCTCATCTGCTCGTTTAATAGTTTTTTCTATTTCTTCAGCGGTAATAAATTTATTGAATACGCTTTTTGCAAAAATTTCTTTGTTAGCTTCTTGTGCAATCTCTATAAACTTTTCATGTTCATTGAAAAAATCCCCACAACCTGTTGTAGATGGAAGTTTTATATCCATTGAGATTATATCTATATAAGATACAATCCTTTCAAGTTCCTCAGGTAATGTTCCATTTGTTTCAAGATAGATTTCGTGTGTGGAAATAGGCAAAAATTCTTCTAAAAAATCTATTTGCAACAAAGGTTCTCCGCCTGTTAAGGATAAAGTTTTACAATTATTCTCAGAAGTTTTTTGAACTTCAATACAAAGTTCTTCTGGTGTCATTTCA
>JAFSBJ010000117.1 GCA_017437345.1 Clostridia bacterium
AAGGTAAAAAAGTAGGATTTATGCATTGTCATGTAGGAGCGCCTATGGCTGTAAGAATTATGGAAGAATTAATTTCAAAAGGTGCAAAAAAGATTATAGCTTCAGGTGGAGCAGGTGTTTTAACTGAAATTGAAAAAGGTAAAGTATTAATACCTGTGAAGTCAATAAGAGATGAAGGGACATCATACCATTATATAAAACCTGCAAGAGAAATATGTATTAATAAAGAAGTTATAGACAAAATAATTCATGCCGGTCACATAGCTCCTACAGGATGCAATTATCAGCCTCAGAGAATTCTTGTTTTAAACACTGATGAGTCTATAGAAAAATTGAAAAAGTGCACTAAATGTCACTTTGATGCACCATGTGCAATGCTGGTTTGCTACAGCAAAGATGAAACATGGAAAAGACCTTATGACGGAGCTCTATCTGCACCAATTGATGCAAGCATAGTCACAACACATATGATGCTTGAAGCTCAAAATATTGGTGTAGGCTCCTGCTGGGTAATGCATTTTAATCCTTTTTCCATGAGAGAAACTTTTAATATTCCCGAAAACATTGAACCTGTGGCTCTTCTTGTTATGGGCTATCCTCACAGGGATGCTTCACCCATTGAAATGCACTCAAAGTTTCGCCCTATTAATGAGGTTGTATTTTACGAAAATTTTTAATAAAGCAACAGCCGATGCATTTTTTTGCATCGGCTGTTTTTATGAATAAATATTTAATTTTGTAATAAGTTTAAAGCTTATAGCCTTATTCTACAGGAAACAAAGAAAGCTTATTATTTTGGTCACATATCCCAAGATAAATTTCTTTTGCACTATCATATTTTTGCTGTTTAAGTTGCTTTTCAAGCCATATTAAATTTAATCCAAGCCTTTCTAAATTCTCTTGTAATATCCTTCCGTCCATAATAACCTCTGTACATATCTGCTCTATCTGAGGTTTTAAATTCATATCTTCAGGTGTCAGAGGTCTTTTTGTGCTAACAGGTAAAATCGTAAGTCTTCCGTTATACTCAAAAATTGCCGTTTGAATATCATTAATATTAAAATACCCCTCCTGTCTGCACAAAACCATAAATTCGCTTAATTCAAGTTTCGCTTTTTTCATATTTTTTCGATAAAGTTTTCCGTTATTCATAATTATTGTAGGAGTTCCATTCACAAATTTTCGTGTTTTGGGAAATTTGTGTGCAATTAAAGTTAACGACATAGAAACTGTTCCATAAATTGCCATAGCAATAATGGGTTTCCACGGTGCCTCCAACTCAGTGGCAAGCTCAGCTGCTATTGAACCTATAGTAATACCTGTGATATAGTCAAAAAAATCAAGCTGTGCCATTTGCTTATGCCCCATTATTTTTGCAATAACAAACAGAGATAGTACAGATAATAAAGAGGTTAATATAACCTTAAAAAATTCCATATAATATTTCACTCCTGTTCATAAATATTATGTTCAGGAAATGATGTATTTATAATAATTTTATTTTTATGTTTAATACTTATATTTTTTCTGTTTTATAATTAAAAATGCAACAGTTATAGCAACAGCCATTACTTCTGCCGCAACAATAGAAACCCATATTCCGTCCAATCCCCATATAATTGGAAGTATTAAAACAGCAGCAATCTGAAAAACAAGTGTTCTTAAAAATGATATTAGTGCAGATGTCAATCTGTCATTGAGTGCGGTAAAAAATCCTGAGCCAAATATAGCAAACCCCGCAAACAAAAAAGAGAATGAATATACTAAAAATCCTCTGAGTGTCATATCCATAAGTACATCATCGTATCCAACAAAAATATATGAAAGCGGATAAGCAAAAATCTCTGCCATAATAAACATTTGAGTATAATAAAATCAAGATTAAATAAATTGTTTACTTCCCTGCAACTTTAATCCCATAGACTATGCTTATTATCACATATGGTATCATCAAAAGCAAACACCCAATTGTAGCAAAGGGCTGAAGAAAAATGCTGAGAATAAATGCCAATCCCATAATAACTGTTTCAAAGCCGATGAATCTATTTATTTTTCTTGCCTTTTCAGCATCTAAATCATAGTTTTTTATATAATCAAATTTTGGCAAGTAATTTCCTACCAAAAGAAAAATAGCACCTACAAGCAGCGAAGCAACTTTTCTGATATCAAAGTTCCAGCCTAAACCATACCCCAAAGTTACACTCTGTAAAATAACAGTCATAACAGGGATAATCCACTTAGTTGCCCTTTCAAATTTTTTTCGTTCACCATGCTTTTTAGAATTGATATCGTTTATAAAGCAACAAAAGATTTGTAAAAGCACCATAAGAATTGGAAGTGCAAAAACAACAAACCCTTTTGAAGCAAAATTATCCGGATTATTATTAATGTCAAAATGAATTGCCATAATTTCAGGAAGTCTATCCCACAGAGCTACACCAAAAAGAATGGGCAAAAGACAAACAAGGCAGGTTATAAAAAGAATTTTCCATTTCATAAATTTCATTATTTGTTACCTCCTAACATATATATCCATGTTATTACTTCTTCAAAAACTGAGGTGTTAAGTTCATAATAAATAAAATTTTTATACTTTTCTTCAGCTATCAGGTCAGCGTTTTTAAGCTTTGACAGATGGTACGAAACAGTTGCACCTGTAAGATTAAATTTTTCTGCAATTTCACCTGCAGATTTTTTGCCGCTTTTAAGCATCTGCAATATATCCCGCCTTACAGGATCTGCTATTGCTTTTAGTGTTTCGTTCATTCCCATATGCTTCACTTCCTTATAGGTATTTAGAAATATTTCTAAATAGAGTATACTATATTTTCTATTTGCTGTCAACACATATTTAGAAAAAAATCTAAATATATGTATTTCCATTTG
>JAFSBJ010000012.1 GCA_017437345.1 Clostridia bacterium
AATAAGAGTTGAATATATCGGCAAAAAAGGCTTAGTTACTGAGCTTTTAAAAGAAATGAAAAATATTCCCAACGAAGAAAAGAAAACCTTCGGTCAGACAGTTAATATTCTTAAAAACGAAGTTAATGAGAAGATTAACGAAAAAAGGGAAGAATTAAAGCAAAAGGAAATCGAACTCGAAAACAGTCGTATGCCTGAGTTTGACATTTCAATGCCCCCAAGCCTTGAAAGAGGTTCATATCACCCCATAACTCTCGTTCAGAGACAGTGTGAAGAGGTCTTTCGTTCAATGGGCTTTGCGATAGAAGACTATAGCGAAATTGTAACCGACTATGAGTGCTTCGAAGCGTTAAATATTCCTAAAAATCACCCTGCAAGAGATATGCAGGATACCTCTTATCTTGAAAATGGTCAGCTTTTAAAATCCCATACCTCAGCTGCCCAGAATGCTATCTATAAAAAATATAAAGATGCTCTTATAAACGATGGCAAACCAATCAAGGCAATCTTCCCCGGAAGATGCTTCCGTAATGAAGCCACCGATGCCTGCCATGAAAACACCTTCTTCCAGATGGAAGGCGTTATGGTAGATAAAAATATTTCCATCTCCAACCTTATTTTCTTTATGAAAACCATGCTTTCCGAGGTTTTCCAAAAGGATATCAAGGTTCGTCTCCGTCCGGGATTTTTCCCCTTTGTGGAACCCGGTTTCGAACTCGACATAAGCTGTCTTATCTGCGGCGGAGAAGGCTGTCCTTCCTGTAAGCATAGCGGCTGGCTTGAATTATGCCCCTGCGGAATGATTCACCCCGAAGTTTTAAGAATGGGCGGTATTGATCCTGAGCAGTACACAGGCTTTGCCTTTGGTCTTGGGCTCACCCGTCTTGCAATGATGAAATATGGCATAAAAGACATCCGTGATTTAAACAGCGGCAGCTTAAAGAATATGTCGCAGTTTACCGACGATAAATAAGAAAGGGGAGAAAGAATATGTTTTTATCAATGAACTGGATTTCGGATTTTGTTGATTTATCCGGACTCGATAAGCTTGATTTAATAAGTAAGTTTTCTCTTTCCACAGCAGAAGTTGAAAACGAAATATTCCATAAAGGCAGCGATATTTCAGGAATAGTCGTTGCAGAAATAAAATCTGTTGAAAATCATCCCGAATCAAAAAAGCTCCATCTTTTAAAAGTGGATATAGGTGAAAATGAGCTTGTTGATGTTGTGTGCGGTGCGCCAAATGTCAGAGTTGGAATGAAAACTGCATTTGCTAAGCTCGGCGCTCAGATAGGAGACATCACAATCACTCCCCGTAGCCTTGCCGGCTATACCTCCAATGGTATGTGCTGCTCAGAAAAAGAAATCGGCATAAGCGATAGTAATGATGGCATAATGGAAATAACAGACGATTTGGCAAACGGAACCGATTTAAAATCTGTCTATGAAATCGAAGATATTATCTTTGAGGTAGATAATAAATCTCTCACCAACCGTCCCGATCTCTGGGGCCATTATGGCATAGCAAGAGAATTTGCAGCCATTGCAGGAAGGGAATTAAAGCCTCTTCCATCAGTAGATCTTAATGACTATAATAATCTTCCAAAGGTTGATCTCAAAATTGAAGATCCCCTTTGCTACAGATATTCATGCCTGCAGTTTGAAGGCATTTCAAAGCATGTGAGCCCTGTTAATATGCGTATCCGTCTCTATTATTGCGGAATGCGTGCCCTTAATTTCCTGGCTGATTTAACCAACTATCTTATGCTTGAAATGGGTCAGCCTATGCATGCCTTCGACTCCCGCAAGGTAGAAAAAATCCGTGTAAAACGCTTTGACAAACCCTTTAAATTTACAACTCTCGACGGTGTAGAGCGCGACATAGATGAAAACACCCTTATGATATGCAATGGAGACACTCCCGTTGCAATTGCAGGCATAATGGGCGGTCTTGATTCTGAAATTGTTGAATCAACAAACACCCTCACCCTGGAATCTGCCACCTTTGATGCTTCATCAATCCGTAAATCAACCGTTCGTCTTGCTCACCGTACAGATGCTTCAATGCGCTATGAAAAGAGCCTCGACCCCGAAATGACAACTCTTGCAGTTGCACGCTTTGTAAAGCTTTTAACCGACATTGATCCAAAAGCAGTTGTTGTTTCTTCTCTTACCGACGAATATGCATTCAAATATGACGACATAAGCCTTAGCTTCGATAAAGCTTTTGTAAATAAATACACAGGCATCGAAATTCCCGATGAAACAATCATCACAACCTTAACAGCTCTTGGCTTTGGTGTAGATTATAACGATGGCAATTTTAAAGTGACAGTTCCTTCATGGCGCAGCACGAAGGATGTTACTATGAAAGCCGACATCATCGAAGAAATAACCCGTATCTATGGCTATGATAACTTTGATATCAACACAGCATCCGTGCCTCTTTATCCTGTTAGAGCCGCTCAGGAAAAGAGCGATGAAGACCGCATAAAGGATATCCTTGTTAAGCGCTATTCAATGCATGAACTCCATTCCTATATCTGGGCATATCACGATGAATATAAAGCTCTCGGAATTGAAATTGAGAATAATGTTGAGCTTGTAAATGCTACCAACCCCAATATAAAAACAATCCGTAAATCCATCGTTCCCACACAGCTTTGTCAGGTTAAATACAATACCGGCTTTGGCTCTGATTTTTCTGTGTTTGAAATAGGCAGAGTAGTAAATGGCTTTAAAGCAGACGGAATGTGTGATGAACGCAAAAAGCTTTGTATTACTATCTATTCCAAAACAAAGGAAATGGAAGAGGTATACTTTGGCTTAAGAGATATCCTCTGCATCATAGCCGATGATATCAAACACGAAAAGCTTAGCTTTATAAAAGAAGAAGCTACCCATTCCTATCAGCATCCCAAAAACCTCAATTCCATAATCTGTGCAGGAGTGAAGATTGGTGAAATAGGCATAGTAAATGCCTCTGTTTCCAAGAAAATAGATAAAAAAGCAAATATAGTCTATGCGGAAATAGATGTTAGCGATTTTGCAAAAATAAATAATGCAAGCATAGCCTATAAAGAAGCATCGAGATTCCCGGAAATCGAAATTGACCTTTCATTTGTTTCAGATGTTTATGCTCCAATTGCAAAAGCAATTGAAAATGCAAACTGCTCATTTATCAAGGATGTAAAGGTTGTAGATACCTATGCTGATGAAAACGGCAAATCCATCACAATCCGCATAACATTCTCACACCCCGAAAAAACCCTTTCCAAGGAAGAGGTTTTAGGGATTGTAAATCTCATGGTTTCCGAGCTTGAATCCCAAAATATCAAGCTTAAAAACGGACTCGATATGTAATCTTAGTTGAAGGGAGTGTTTGTAAATGCCATATATTGCGATTAAAGCCTATCCTAAAGACGACGAAACAAAGAAAAAAGTTGTTGATGAAATAAACGAAATCTTTGTTAAATACTGGGGCTGCCCAAAGGAAGCAATATCTGTTTCCCTTGAAGAATTTCCGCCCGAAGAATGGGAAGCAAAGGTTGTTAAACCTCAGATAGAAACTAATCTTGATAAGATGATGATAATATCAGGCGAAAAGAAATACTAATTTCAAAAAGACCTATTTAGAAATAAATCTAAATAGGTCTTGACTTTTTTATGAAACTAAGATATAATCTATTTAGAAATATTTCTAAATAGATTTAAAGGAGGTCACAATGGGTATCAACGAAACCTTTAAAGCAATATCAAATCCTGTTTGCCGCGATATTCTGCAAATCTTAAAATCAGGCAGAAAATCAGCAGGGGAGATTGCACAGAAAATAGACCTGACAGGTGCAACTGTTTCATATCATCTGTCAAGGCTCAAACAAGCCGACCTGGTTTGTGAATATAAATATAAAAACTATATCTATTATGAACTCAACACATCCGTCTTTGAAGAGGTTGTGAGCTGGATATATTCTCTTGGAGGTAAAAATCAATGAAATTTATAAAATGGAAATCACTTCTGCTTACCTGCGCTGCCTGTCTTGTTCCAATTGCTTTTGGCGTGATAATTTGGAATCATCTCCCCGATAAAATAGCTATTCATTTTGATATGTATAATAATCCCGACAATTTTTCATCAAAGGGATTTGTCGTTTTCGCTTTGCCGGTTTTAATGGTTTTTCTGCAGGTTTTCTGCTGCTTTATAAATGACATCAATTCCCATAAGCACGGCGAAAGGAAAAAATTTGAAAGAGCAACAAAGCTCATTATCCCTGTTATGACAAATATCCTTCAGCTTGTAACCTTTGCTTATGCTTTAGGATATAATATAGATATTCGCCGAATTGTCTCCATTATTGTTGGTTGTGTGTTTCTTATAATCGGAAATTATCTTCCAAAATTTGACTATATTAAAAATTATAACATCGATACAGGAAAAGCCCGCAAAATAAATAGATTTATGGGCTTTGAATGTGTTATAATGGGCATAGTTTTCATTGCAAGCATATTCTTTCCTCCGATTGCAACTGTAATCAGCCTGATTTTGCTTATTCCATATTCTGTCATAGGAATTATCTATGGGATTGTGGTTGGCAGAAGATAGTGTAAAGTCTTAGTTGTAAATTAAAATGCAACACTTGTTTATGTTATTTATGGTTTATAATAAAACAAGTGTTGCATTTTTTTTAATCAACTTAAAATGTTATAAAATTTACCAAATTATATCGACATTACCATAGATATAGTATATAATTGTACTTGTACTAAAACAAGGAGGTGGTCAGATTTGCTTAAAAGCATTATTGATCGACATAGTATGATTACACCCCTGTCTGATACAGAGATAAAGGTTATAAACAGCGCGACAAAACTGTTTTTGACGCAGGGCTTTTCAAAAACAACACACAGACAGATTGCAGAGGAATCCGGAATAGGACTTGGAACAATAACATATCATTATAAGGTTAAAGAAGATTTGCTCCGCGTTCTTATTGAGGAGATTATGGATTATCATTTAGATGTTATTGATGATGCACAAGCCAGAATAAATGATTGTCTTTTTTCCTACGCAATAGAGATTGCAGTTCAGATTGCTCTTTGTGAAACAGACGACAAAGCATATGATTTATACTACTCGGCATATAGTCACCCGGCAACCTTTGATTATATAAAGGATTGGGCTGCAAAGAAAAACTATCATCTGCTGAAAAGCAAACTGCCCGATTGGTCGGAGGACGATTTCAGAAGAATGGAAAATATCACAAGCGGAATAGAGCTTGCAGCATTTACAGCTCCTCATAACAGATATTTTTCGCTTAATGACAAAATCACTTTGTTTTTAGATTCAATGATGAAATTATATAATATTTCTGAGGATGAACGCAAAGAAACAATTGAAAAGGTAATAGCACTTGATTTAGAGAAAATTGCTAAAGAAATGTTTGGAAAATTTGTGAAAAGGCTTAAGTAAATAAGAAATAAAAAAAGAAACCAATTGCATAGTATATAATAAAAAAGAACGGAGGAATTTTTTATGAAACAATTTTATAGATTAACAGTGTGGCTGCTGATGGTAGCTGTGATTATAACATCTATACCGGGCCATATAGGTATAGTGTTTGCCGAAAATACAAACAACCTAACGGGCCTTCAGACTGCAACTCCTGCCGGCAACACAATAAATATTAATTCGTCTGCTTATATTGATAACAATGATAATTGTCTGTAGTTATTGTCTAAATGGTTTGTTTATGATATAATTGGCATATACAGAATTTTATTTTATAAAATTCTTAAAAGCCTGACGGCTTTCTGCAGTCTTTCAGCCTGCGTATGCCAATTGACGGCGTCGTAAAAATGCCCTTGCAAGCAAGCATTTTTACTCCTGGTAGAATGATTTGCATCTTTTCTATCACCTAATTATATAATGGAGAACAGAAGTTTTAAGTATACTAAAAAGTAGGTTAGAGAGAATATTTGCCCCTAACCTGACAAAATCATAAAATGAGTTTATCAAGCATAAAAGGAGAATTACCATGTCCGATATATCAAAGATAGATAAAAATTTTGAAGTTAAAACAAATATAACTAAAGAAGACATTAAGTTTTATAATGTCGAAGAAGCTCCTTTTAAAATTTACGGAGTGTTCAGAGAAAATGGCAAATACCGCCGCATGCCCGAAAGCGTTGCAAAGTCTGTCAGCGAAGGTGTGTATGCACTTCATTCAAACACAGCCGGCGGAAGAGTTCGTTTTGTAACCGACAGTGCCTATGTTGCCATTCATGCTGTAATGGATGGTATTGGAAAAATGCCTCATTTTCCTCTGACAGGCTCTGCAGGCTTTGATTTATATGCAGATAACAGATATGTAAAAACCTACGCTCCTCCGTTTAATATAGAAGATGGATATGAAGGTATTATAGCATTTGAAGATAACGCTCCAAGAGATATAACTATAAATTTTCCTCTTTATTCAAATGTTAAGAAGCTCTATGTAGGTTTAAAAGATGATGCAGTTCTTAGCGAATCCAAAGCTTATAAAAATGAAAAACCTGTCGTTTACTATGGTTCCTCCATCACCCAGGGCGGATGTGCTTCCCGTCCCGGAATGACCTATCAGTCAATTGTTTCAAGAAGCTTTGACTATGACTATGTTAACCTTGGCTTTTCAGGAAATGCAAAAGCAGAAGATGAAATTATTGACTACATAAAAAATCTAGATATGTCAGTTTTTGTCTATGATTATGACCACAATGCTCCAAACATAGAACATCTCAAAAACACCCACGAAAAAATGTTTAAGGCGATAAGAGAAAAACAACCTTTAATCCCGATAATAATTATGTCACGCCCCAAACATTTTTTGACTGAGGAAGAAAAAATCAGACGGAGCATAATTGAAACAACCTATCTTAATGCTGTTTCCTTCGGTGATAAAAATGTGTATTTCATAGATGGAGAAGCGCTCACCTCTATGTGCAAGGATTCAGGCACGGTTGATAACTGCCATCCCACAGATTTTGGGTTTGCCTCAATGGCAGCAGCTTTAACCGATGTTATGCGTCGTAATAATATTTAGTGTGTTGAACCGCTAGCCATTGGAGTACTATCCGAACGCGCCTCAAAGTCTTAAAAAAAGGCTTTTTCTTCGTTGTCGCTTTTGCCATACCTCGTATTACCAAAAGCTTCCGCCTTGAAAAATCTCTATTTTCAAGACTTTGAGGTTCACAGAATTTTATAAATAACAAATTTTATGATAGAATGAGGAAAAAGCGCAGGGAATATTGAGCATATTTCCGAGCATTTTGACGAAATTATATCGAAAATTTGTATTTCCAAAACGAGTTCGGATAAT
>JAFSBJ010000118.1 GCA_017437345.1 Clostridia bacterium
AAAGATAATGACCAGAAAATTATGGTTTACGACCTCGGTGGTGGTACATTTGATGTATCTATTCTTGAAATCGGCGACGGTGTATTTGAAGTTCTTGCAACAAACGGAAACAACCGTTTGGGCGGTGATGACTTTGACCAGAAACTTATTGATTATTTAGCAGAAGAATTCAAGAAAGAAAACGGAATCGACTTAAAGCAGGATAAAATGGCTCTTCAAAGACTTAAAGAAGCTGCTGAAAAGGCGAAAATTGAGCTTTCAGGCGTTATGACATCAAATGTTAACCTTCCGTTTATCACAGCTGATGCAACAGGTCCTAAGCATTTGGATATCACAGTTACAAGACAGAAGTTTGACGAGCTTACAGCTGACCTTGTTGAAAAAACTTTAATTCCTACTAAGAAAGCAATTGAAGATGCAGGTATTAGCGTAAGCGAAATTGATAAGGTATTATTGGTTGGTGGTTCTTCAAGAATCCCTGCTGTTCAGGAAGCTGTTGCAAAGCTTATCGGTAAAGAAGCACATAAGGGAATTAACCCTGACGAATGTGTTGCTCTTGGCGCTTGTATCCAGGGTGGTGTTTTAACCGGTGAAGTTGAAGATTTAGTTCTTCTTGATGTAACTCCGCTTTCTCTTGGTATTGAAACAATGGGTGGCGTTTTCACAAAAATTATTGACAGAAACACAACTATCCCAACAAATAAGAGTCAGGTATTCTCAACTGCGGCTGACAGTCAGACAAGTGTTGAAGTTCATGTTCTCCAGGGTGAGCGTGAAATGGCTGCTTATAACAAGACTCTCGGAAGATTCAGTCTTAACAATATTCCGCCGGCACCACGCGGTGTTCCACAGATTGAAGTTACATTCGATATTGACGCAAACGGTATCGTTCATGTTACTGCAAAGGATTTAGGCACAGGCAACTCTCAGGATGTTACAATAACATCAAGCACAAACCTTTCTGATGAGGATATCGAAAAGGCTGTTAAGGAAGCTGAGCAGTTTGCGGCAGAAGATAAGAAAAATAAGGAAAAAGTTGAAACGAAAAACACAGCAGACAGCATCGTTTATCAAACTGAAAAGACTCTCGCTGAACTTGGCGACAAGATTACCGAAGATGAAAAAGCGGGCATTCAGTCTGAGGTTGATAAGCTCAAAGAGCTTATTAAAACAGACGAATTTGATGTTGAAGCAGTAAAAGCACAGACAGAAGCGGTTTCACAAAAATTCTATGCGGTTTCTCAGAAGCTCTATGAACAGGCTGCTCAGGCACAGCAGGCTCAGGGCGGTGCTAATGCAGGAGCAGCTGACGACAATGTTGTTGACGCAGAATATACTGTTGTTGACGACGAAAACAAATAATTTATAAAAATATGTTCGTCTTGGATTAGTCCAAGACGAACTGCTCTGTAAATTGGTAGGTGGAAGAATTGGCAGAAAAAAGAGACTATTATGAGGTGCTTGGCGTTGATAAAAATGCCAGTGCTGACGAATTGAAAAAAGCATACAGAAAACTTGCGAAAAAGTATCATCCTGACCTTAACCCTGGAGATAAAGCGAAAGAAGCGGAAGAAAAATTCAAAGAAGCTTCCGAGGCTTACGAAGTGCTTAGCGACAGCGAGAAAAGACAAAGATATGACCAGTTCGGCCACGCGGGAGTTGACCCTAATGCAGGTGGCTACGGTGGAGGAGGCTTCTCAGGCGGTTTTGGCGGTTTTGAAGATATTTTCGACCTTTTCGGCGGCGGCTTTGGAGGCTTTGGCGGATCTTCCCGAAGGAATCCAAATGCACCTGTTCAGGGGGATGATATCCATGTTCGCTTAGACCTGACTTTTGAAGAAGCTTGCTTTGGTAAAGAGGTTGAAGTCAGCGTTCGCAGAAAAGAAAAGTGCGGTGAATGTAAGGGCAGTGGCTCTGCAAAAGGAAGCTCGCCTGCAACATGCGGAGCTTGTGGCGGAACAGGCCAGGTAAGAACTGTTCAGAACACAATGTTCGGGCAGATGCAAAGCGTGCGTCCTTGTAGCAAGTGTCATGGAACAGGAAAAGTTATAACAAACCCATGTCCAACTTGTTCGGGTAAGGGCGAAGTTCTTAAAACTGTAAAGGTTAAGGTTAAAATTCCAGCAGGAATTAATGACGGCCAGACCCTTCCTGTAAGAGAACAAGGGAATGTGGGTAAAAACGGCGGTCCAAACGGAGATCTTTTGATTACAGTATCTGTTAAAACTCACAAGATTTTCACTCGCCAAGGCTTTGATATTTTATGTGATTTTCCTATTACTTTTGTTGAAGCGGCTCTCGGTGGCGAAATTGAAGTTCCAACAATTGATGAAAAGGTTTCCTATGATATTCCTGAGGGAACTCAGTCGGGAACTGTATTCAGGCTACGAGGAAGAGGAGTTCCCAAGCTTTATGGAGGCGGAGCTCGAGGCGACCAGTATGTCAAGATTATTGTTGAAACTCCAAAGGGGTTAAATAGCGAGCAAAAAGACCTTTTAAGACAGTTCGGTGAAAGCGTTGGGGCAGGCAAATACGCAAAAAGAAAGACATTTTTTGATTCAATGAAAGATAAATTCAAATAAACAAAATCCGTCATACTTTGTATGGCGGAATTTTGGGTTAAGGAGACAGAAAAATGGAATGGATTGAAGTTAAAATCATAACCAATTCAAGTGGAATTGAGCCTCTTACGGGGGTACTATACAATATTGGAATAAGCGGAATAGTTATAAGTGATAAAGAAGATTTTGCTCAGTTCCTTGAAAACAACAGAAAATATTGGGATTATGTTGATGAGGAGTTACAGCGTCTTACGACGGCAGACTCTTCAATCACCTTTTATTTGCCTGATGATGCAAATGGTGCAGAAACGCTCTCTCTTGCAAGAAATGTTATAGAAAATCTTAAAAAATCAACTGACGAATATGGCAGCCTTGAAATTTTTGTTAACAATGTAAAGGATGAAGATTGGTCTGAAAACTGGAAGAAATTTTTCCATCCGTTGCCTCTTGGCGAGAAAGTATTAATAGTTCCCGAATGGGAGCAGGAAGGGGTTAAAAACCCTGAAAATCGCGTTATTTTCACTATAAATCCAGGGTTAAGCTTTGGAACCGGCTCTCACGAAAGTACACAGATGTGTATTGAGGAAATTGAAAAGGCTATAAAACCAAACGATACCCTTTTGGACCTTGGTTGCGGCTCAGGAATTTTATCTGTAATAAGCCTTCTGCTTG
>JAFSBJ010000119.1 GCA_017437345.1 Clostridia bacterium
ATAGAATCATTTCCGCCAAGCAGCTCCGACAAGGCTATTTTGTTTCCGTTTTCAATAGTTAAGGATTCATTTATCCTGTCAACACGCTCCTTCTGAGCTTTTTCATATTTACCTTCATTTAAGTATTTTTCAAAGCGTTCCCACATATCCCCTTCTGTGTTTATAAGCTTAAGGGAAGCTGTGTCATAGCTTGTGACCTCAAATATATCTGTGGGGTTATTTTCATCAAAATAGGTAAAAAGATATACATTATCAGGCCTAACATCAAAATCGCCAACTACATTGGGATTATAGTATGTCAGTTTACCCCCTTTTTTAACATCACCCTTTATTATTTTAAGAGGTACGATTTCTATATCGGGATTTTTCTTATTCGGATGGTAAAATACAACCTCCGCAAAGAAAATTTGTGCATCGTCACTATGGAGCAAGTCTTCAGGTATACTTCCTGCAAGGGCTACCTGAGAAAATGAGAAAACAATGGTTACAATAAGCACAATACCAATTATCTTTTTCATTTTTCACCCTCCTATTTTGAAACTTTAAAGGTCTGAGCTATATGAGACAGCTCTTTTTTTATGCTTTCTTTAGCATTTTTGGGGTATTCCCAGGAAACTATGTAGACATCCTTTTCCGATACATGAATATTAAACCACAAGCTATCCCCGTCTGCTTCCATTCCGCAGATTGAATAGCCCGTTAAATCTTCAAAGATGTAGTCGTCATTTTCTCTTAGGAAAATCCCTCTTGCTGTTATTTCGTCGGTGTTTTTATAGCTTGTAACGCTTATTTTAACATCATCAATACTTTTTCTTTCCCAGCTTTCTTCAAGAAAGCCATCTTCATAGTCCTGCTCATAATTATAGACTTTATCTGAAATATTAATTGTATAGCCCTCGCCTTTATGCTGCTTTGACTCTGTGGTGATAAACATTTTGTCATTTTCAGCTTTGGGAAGATAAGGCTTTTTTTCGTTATTACTGCAGCCGCAGATTAAAATCAGCAATACAGTCATTAAAACTGCAATAAATTTTTTCATTCTGATTTATTCCCCTTTCTATTTTTCATTTTTATTAGTCCTCTCTAAACCATAATTAAAATACCGTTAGTTCGTAGGGAATGGATTTATCAATTCCGATGTGGGTAAAATGTCCGACTATTTTAAAACGACAAAATATCAGAACTGCACATATGAGAAGTGCAGAAAGTATGGCGGCAAGTGTGTAGTTAAAAGTTTTTGCTTTTTTAACCTCTTTATTATCTGAATTAACATCAATAAGATTTATTAAAAGAATCATAATGCTTAGTGTGATTACAATAAGATAAGAATATGTATAGCTTCCAAGAACAAGCCACCTCAAAGAATAAAACGGGCATATAAATATAAACGCAAATGGTATCATCCAATCCATCAAAAGATGATTTTCAGATATAACAATTCCGATGGCTGCTGTAAAAATAGTCAGTATGCTCCAGTGTATTATAGCTTTACTGCGTTTATATAACACTGCATATGTAAAAAGATAGGTAATATAAAGGAACACCGCAAATAAAGCTATTGGGTTTATATCATTTGTTCCTGAAATAAAATCCGACGCATTTATCAATATTGAAAGGCCTATTGCAACGACAAGCCCATCGGGAGAAAATATGCGTTTTAAAATTCGGGATTTCAAAATGGCATCACCTATTCCAATTAATTTATGCTATTGTGCATTATTTGGCCTTTATGAGTGTCTGCAGGATACTGTGAACTTAAAAGGGGTTCATAAACATCACTGAATGTGACATCTTCTTTTTCACTAAGGACAATCAGTTCGCTATCTTTGGCTGCATTATTTAAGCGACCTTTTATATAGTGGCAATATTTTAATCCTTTGATTTCCTTATCCATTGTGTCATATTTTTTAAAAATAATCCACTCTCCGTCTATATTTATTTCCTTGGTGTCATTGGCTGCATTCTGATAGCCATCTGCTTCAAAATTTGCCCCGCCGGATTTAAGGGGGATTTCGTTTTCTTTGCCCGATAGAAAAAGGCTTCCGTCAAGAGTGCCGCAACGGGGAACCATTTTGCTGGCTTCGCCTGTGTCGTAATATAAATTTCCGTCCACATTAATCATTCTCACAGGTCTTTTTTCATATTGTTCACCAAACTGTCCCTTTGTTGCATTTCCATCATTTTTGCCAACGATTATGCTTGTGGGTCCGTCAGCACCGCCTATAACTCCAACATCTGAGCTTTGACAAGCAGCCATGGAAAGGCTACTAAGTAAGATAAATATTATGAGAAGTTTTTTCATATAATCAGCCTCCTGTCAGCCACTACATTTATGGCAAAATTTGCAAACATATGCTTACATAAATTTCAGAATTCCATATACTACAGCAAAAACAAGAACAATGCACAAAAGAGCAATGTAGCCAATGCATATTCTTTTAAAAATTCTTTTTCCCTCTTCACCTCGTTTATCTAAAATGAGCTGAAATATGTAGAGCAAAAGAAATGAAATTGCGGCAAAGATATTATACAAAACCGTGGCAAGAGAAGCATCATCACAATAATTAGAAACTGCAGCGACACACCATATCAATGCTATTAACAAAAAGCTATGTTTTTTCATATACTAATCTCCTGTTTTTGAATCTTTAATAAATCAGACGCAATCCCCTATTAACTTTTTTAGTGTTTCTCCATCTGCTATATAGACCGATGCAATACTTTTTATTTTATCCTGATCATAGTTATATTTATCAAAGATACCAACTGTTTTTATTCCAAGCTTGTCTGCTGTTTCAATGGCGATGTGAGAGTCTTCAAATATGCAGGTTTCGCTTGTTTTGGTGCCAAGAGTTTCAAGAGCTTTTAGGTATACATCGGGTTTATCCTTTCCCTTGCCGATTTTGGCACAGGAAATGATGCTTTCAAAATATTTTTCAATTTTGCAATGCTCAAGGGCAATTTTTATAAGAGATGTGTCTGTGGCAGAT
>JAFSBJ010000120.1 GCA_017437345.1 Clostridia bacterium
ATAATTCCAACCTTTATGCCCCCCCCATTGTTTCCTTCCATTCAAGAGGAGCCCCCACAAGACGCACGCCATAGTCTATATATTCAGTTTCCTGACTTTGCTTAGTTTCTATTATGGTGTAGTCATTTATTTTAAAATCCATCATAAAAAATCACTCCGTACCATATTAATATATGAAATCGGAGTGATTTTGTTATAATATAGGAAATTACGCGCAGTCGTGCGTAATTTTGCATATTTCAAAAAAGATTTCCTTTCTGCCCCCAAGAGTGGGGGGAAGGGGGTTGATGATTGAAAATCTTTTTTATTTTTATAATTTATCCCCTTTTTTGTATTCTGTGGGGCTTTTGCCTGTTATCCTTTTAAAGAATGTGCTGAAATAGTTCTGGTCACTAAAGCCCAGAAGATCAGCTGTTTCCTTAACTGTTTTTCCGCTGGCAAGATATTCGCAGGCAACACGGATTCTGAGCCTGTTGTAATATTTAATAACTCCGCATCCGGAATACTTCATAAATATCTTTTTAAGATATGCCGCACTAATAGAAAATGCAACTGCAATATCAGATGTGCAGCATCCATCGCTCAGATGCTCCTCCATATAGCTTACAGCTCCGGAATATATTTCTGCACTTTTAAGCCCCTTTACAGCAGGAACCTGGTAAGCAGAATCCTTACCGAATATAACAGAAAAAATAAGAAGCTCAAGCCTTGTCCATAGCTGCTGCATAGTATATGATGTGTCGTGCTGAGGTTTTTTAACATAGATATTCTCTCTTTCAAAGCAACTGAGAGAAAGCTCATACAGGCTCTGGATTTCATCTATCTGAGAATGACCAAGGCTGAATATCTGTCCTTTAGGTTCGGGGAATTTTTCGGCTGAAAATGATACAACAATTACAGTTGGAACACCAAAAGCACCGGAGCGAATTTTATGAAATTCATTTGGTCTGTGGATAACAGCCTGACCTCGCTCTAAGGTATAGACACTGCTATCGGCAGTAATGCCCACAGAACCGTTTATAACAAAAACCATCTCCCACCAATTGTGCCTTTCGCCAACAAATACATAGTCCTCTTTAAAATCAGCCTTAAAAAAGCTATGAATTCTGCTTATTCTTATCAACTCAGGATTTTCGCAAAAAGAGGTCATATAACCACCTACTTTATTATACAAAATAAAAGATTTTGTATCTGAATTTATATATACGATTATTTATATATATATTATAATGATACTATGTGCACAAGTAAATGTCAAATAGTTTTATTATCAAAATATAGCTATGTGCAAATAAATTTGAATTTTTTTAGAGGAGATGTTTGAAAATGGATACAACTCTCGTTGTTATGGCAGCAGGCATGGGCAGCAGATTCGGCGGTCTCAAGCAGATTGAACCCATGGGTAAAAATGGTGAAATAATTCTTGATTTCTCTGTTTATGATGCTGTTAAAGCCGGATTTAACAAAACTGTGTTTATTATTAAAAAAGAAATCGAACACGATTTCAGAATTGCAGCCGGCAAAAGAATTGAAAAAATGACAGATGTTGATTATGTTTTCCAGGAAATTGATTCCAATCTTCCTGAAGGCTTTGTTATTCCCGAAGGCAGAACAAAACCCTGGGGCACAGGTCATGCTGTTTTGTGCGCAAAAGATGCTGTTACAACACCTTTTGCAGTTATAAATGCCGATGACTACTATGGGAGAAATTCCTTTGAAATTATCCATAAAGGTCTTGAAAACGGTGAAAGCATTTGCATGGCAGGGTTCCGCCTTGGCAACACCCTTACAGAAAATGGAACTGTTTCAAGAGGTGTTTGCGAAATTGAAAATGGACTTTTAAAATCCGTTACAGAGCATACTGCTCTCGACAAAAACAGCGGCTTCCCGATGGACACTGTTGTTTCTATGAATATGTGGGGATTTGACACATCAATCTTTGATGAACTCCAGACAAGATTTGTTCCATTTTTAAATAATCTTTCAAATCCACAGAAGGAAGAATTTTTCCTTCCCTTCGTTGTTGATGATTTAATAAAGAATCAGGGCAAAAAGGTTGGCGCACTCGTATCTGATGAAAAATGGTACGGTGTTACATATAAAGAAGACGCTCCGACAGTCAGAGCGGCTCTTACAAAACTTATGGAAGAAGGTTATTACGATGGCATCTAATGACACACCCATTAATGAAATTATGAAGGCTTTCCGTATGGAGATGCTTGTTTCTCCCTATGGTAACGGTCACATCAATGACACCTTTGTTGCAGACTCAACACCAAGATATATTCTCCAGAGAATCAACACATCTATTTTTAAAAACCCCGATGAGCTGATGGAGAATATTGAAGCGGTTACATCCCATTTAAGAGAAAAAATCATTGCCAATGGCGGTAATCCCGACAGAGAAACACTTACTGTTATAAGAACAGTTGACAACAAGCCCTACTACAGAGCTGAAAATGGCAACTGCTACAGAGTTTATAAATTTATAACAGATACATATCCCCTTGATTTACCTGAAAATCCCGGACAGTTTGAATCATCTGCAAAGGCTTTCGGAAGATTCCAGAATATGCTTGCAGATTTTGATGCTTCCAAGCTCCACGAAACTATTCCAAACTTCCACCACACACCAAAGAGAATTGAAAATCTTAAAGCTGCATATAAAATAACCTTTCCGGCAGACGCGATATGGCGGAGGATGTTTATGCAGAATTTTTGAAATTTGAAAAGCTCTGCTGCAAAATTCAGGAAGGCTTAGACAGCGGGGAAATCCCCTTAAGAGTTACCCACAATGACACAAAGCTCAACAATGTTCTTTTTGATATCAACACCCACGACGGAATATGCGTTATAGACTTAGACACAGTTATGCCCGGTTCTCTCCTTTTTGACTATGGCGACTCCCTTCGTTTCGGAGCATCTACTGCTGTTGAAGATGAAGCAGACCTTGAAAAGGTTTGGTTTGATCTTGAATATTTTGAAAGCTACACAAAGGGCTTTTTGAGTGAATTGGGTCCCAAAATCACAAAAGCAGAGCTTGAGCTTCTTCCCCTTTCAGCTCTTATTCTTACCTTTGAATGTGGTATTCGTTTCTTAAGTGATTTCTTTGACGGAGACACATATTTCAGAACACACTTTGCTGAGCACAACCTTGTGAGAGCAAAAAACCAGCTTAAGCTTTGTCAGGATATTTATTCAAAGCTTGACCAGATGGCTGAAATAGTTAAAAAATACGCTTGATTTTAAAATTAAAACAGACTATGGAATTTAGTTTCCATAGCCTGTTTTTTGCTATATAGAAATTTAATATATAGCGAAGTAATTGCTAATAGAATTGTAGGTTCCGGAGTCCTCGACGGACCGCACAATTTGTGCATATTGAGCCGCTCGTCCGGGAGGTCGACCCCTACAAATTAATTAACCAAAACAGTGATCTAAACAATAATTTATCGTTTACTTTCATACTTAATCGAAACTTCAATTATATTGCCGTGTGCATTTAAAAAACTTTGCACTGCAATATAATCTTTTTTGCTTTATGGAAACGCAGTTTCCTATAAAGCAAAAAACAACTTGCCGAAACAAGTCGTTTTTAGTTATATTAAGCTATATTCTGCACAAGCTGAACCTTTATTTCACCTTTTAAAGCATCAACCTTTATTTTTGCTCCGCTTATATCCTCTGCCGCGAGAATGATTTCACTTAGCGGATCTTCAATCACCTTTTGAATTTCCCGGCGTATTGGTCTTGCGCCATAGCGAGGATTATAGGCATTTTCAAGGATTAATTCCTTTGCTTTTTTGCTTATTTCAAAGCTTGCACCAAGAGCCTTAACTTCATTTTTAACATCTGAGAGCATAAGCTCACAAATATCCATAAGCTCATCATGGCTAAGCTCACAAAATTCCACAATTTCATCTACCCTGTTTAAAAACTCAGGGCGGAAAATCTCTTTGAGAGTTTTTTCTATTTTAAGGCTGAGCTTGTCGCCTTCTGTTATAAATCCGGCGCCTGATGCTGCTCCCACTGAGGTTCCTGCATTTGATGTCATAACGATTATGGTGTTTTCAAAGCTTACGCACCTTCCCTGGGCATCGGTTATTCTGCCATCGTCTAATATCTGAAGAAGGATATTAAACACATCCTGGTGGGCTTTTTCAATTTCATCCAAGAGAATTACGCTATATGGACGACGACGAACCTTTTCTGTGAGCTGACCTGCTTCATCATAACCAACATATCCCGGAGGAGCACCAATGATTTTGGAAACTGAATGTTTTTCCATATACTCACTCATATCCATACGGATAAGAGCTTTTTCATCGTCGAAAAGGTTCTGGGCAAGAGCTTTAACAAGCTCTGTTTTTCCAACACCTGTGGGGCCAACGAAAATAAAGGAAACCGGGCGTTTGCGGCTAAGGCTTAAGGCTCTGTTTCTTCTCACAGCTCTCGCTATTGCCTCAACAGCCTTATTCTGACCAACAATTCTAAGATGCAAAGCATCTTCAAGATTTAAAAGCTTTTCTTTATCTGTGGCTGTAATATTTTTAACAGGGACGCCTGTCCAGAGTTCTATAACTGATGCAATGTGCTCAGATGTGAGGCGGGTGGATTTCTGCTTCGCCCTCATATCACTCAGTTCACCTTCAAGACGGTATTTATCGCTTTTCAGACGAGCTATCTGTTCAAAGGGAATATCCTCTGTTTGAGCTTCAAGCTCTTCAAGCTTTCTGTCGATGGATTTAATATCATTTTTAGTTTTAACAACCGCCTTTGAATATGGGTTGTCAATATTTAAACGAGATGCGGCTTCGTCGATAACATCTATGGCTTTATCGGGAAAAAACCGGTCATTTATATATCTATCTGCCAGAGTTACAGCTTCAACAATGAGACTATCATCTATTGTAACATTATGATAGGCTTCATAATAATCCTTTGTTCCTTTTATGATTTCAACTGTTTCTTCCTTCGAAGGTTCATCTATCATCACAGGCTGAAATCTTCTCTCCAGAGCAGCATCTTTTTCAATAAACTTTCGATATTCTTCCAGGGTTGTGGCTCCTATCACCTGAATTTCACCCTTTGAAAGAGCAGGCTTTAAAATGTTTGCCGCATTCATCGCTCCGTCGGCATCGCCGGCCTTTACGATTGAATGGATTTCGTCTATAACAAGAATAACATTATCTCTTTTTGCTTCTTCGATAATGTTTTTTAGTCGTGATTCAAACTGACCGCGATATTGAGTTCCTGCAACAACTGTTGCAAGGTCGAGATAATAAACCTCTACTCCGGATAATTTTTCAGGAACATCACCCTCGGCAATTTTTTGAGCTATGCCCTCTGCAATCGCTGTTTTTCCAACACCGGGAGCACCGAGAAGAACAGGGTTGTTTTTAGAGCGCCTGTTAAGAATCTGAATTGCGCGGTCTATTTCTTTTTCCCTTCCCACAATTCTGTCTAAAAGAGAATTTTTGGCTTTTTCTGTGAGATTAACTCCGAAATTATTCAGGCATTTTTTCTTTTTCTGCTCTCTTTTCATAGACTGCTTTGCCTTTTTATCTTTTATCGGAATTTTTTCCTCAGTTTCTTCGCTGTCGTCATCGTCCATACCGTTGGGATCCATAAGGTTACCTCCGCCAAAAATATCGGCAAAGGCATCGTGCATATCTCCGCTATTTATCATATCGGACATATTCTCAACCATTTCCTTTAATTCCTCAGGGTTAATGGAAAACTGTTCTGCAAGCTGATTTACGGGAGTTATGCCCGAATTTATGGCACAGGAAAGACAATATCCTTCATTTATAAACTGCTTTCCGTCTGACTTGCTGACAAATACCACAGCAGGATTTTTTTTGCATATTGAACAAAGTTTCAATTGTGTCACCTCTTTTTAAGCTACTGTATATTTATATGAAGATAAATTTACTCATAATAACACTCATAACAGTATACCACAAAAAAATATATTTTCAAGGTGCATTATAGCTAAATTAATCTTTTGTTTACAAATTTAATTTATTAATTAATCGTGATGAGCTTCATCCCGAGCCATTTCATGAACCGGACTGTGAATAAACAAGTATGAAATTAAGCTGTAAATTATTGTTTAGCGTTTAGGTTCTAATATCAGCTTGTAGGGGATGGCGTCCTCGACATCCCGCTTAATTTCAGCAATCTTATGCGGGTCGTCCGGGAGGCCGACCCCTACAAAGTCATTATCCAAAACTCTTCGTCAA
>JAFSBJ010000121.1 GCA_017437345.1 Clostridia bacterium
CCTTGCTGAAGCAGGGGAATGTATTTCTGCTGAAAAAGCAGCTTCTCTTGAAAAAGCAGGTATCAACACAGTATGGGTTAAGGTTGAAGATAAAGAAATCAAAATCTTTACCAATGATATGGTAGATATAAACGACCATATTTCCGAAGAATTAAAAGAGCTTATTGCTGAATATGAAATAAATGAAAAGGTAAAATTCAGTGTTCTTAAGGAAATTCTTGCATCCTCCGATGATAACGAAGAACTCAAAAAGCTTATTAAAGAACGCATCACAGATCTTATTCCTAAGCATATTATCACAGAGGATATTTATGCATCCATAAACTACCATTTAGGCTTAGCTTATGGCATCGGCACAACCGACGATATCGACCACTTAGGTAACCGTCGTCTCCGTGCAGTTGGTGAGCTTTTGCAGAATCAGTTCAGAATAGGTCTTTCCCGTCTGGAAAGAGTTGTAAGAGAAAGAATGACTATTCAGGATCTTGATGCTGTAACACCTCAGCTTCTCATAAATTCCCGTCCTGTTGTTTCAGCTATAAAGGAATTCTTTGGTTCATCACAGCTCTCTCAGTTTATGGATCAGACAAACCCCTTAGCTGAGCTCACTCATAAAAGAAGACTTTCAGCTCTCGGACCCGGTGGTCTGTCAAGAGAAAGAGCAGGCTTTGAAGTTCGAGATGTTCACCATTCTCATTATGGTAGAATGTGTCCTATAGAAACTCCTGAAGGTCCTAACATCGGTCTTATCAACTCTCTTGCATGCTATGCAAGAATAAATGAATATGGTTTCATTGAAACTCCCTATAGAAGATTTGATAAGGAAAATCTTAAGGTTACCGATGAAATCGACTATATGACAGCTGATATCGAAGATAACTATTATGTTGCTCCTGCCAGTGAAAAGCTTGCTGAAGACGGAAGCTTTGAAAATGAAAAGGTTATCGTAAGATACAGAGATGAATTCATTGAAGTAACTCCCGATAAAGTTGACTATGTCGATGTATCTCCAAAACAGATTGTATCTGTTGCCACAGCGATGATTCCCTTCCTTGAAAACTATGACGCAACCAGAGCGCTCATGGGTTCAAACATGCAGCGTCAGGCTGTTCCGCTTTTAAAAACCGAATCTCCAATAGTCGGCACAGGTATGGAATATAAAGCTGCAAAAGACTCCGGTGTTTGTGTTCTTGCAAAAGAAGACGGTGTTGTTATAAGAGTTGGTGCAGATGAGGTTCAGGTTCGCGAAGACGATGGCAACATCAGAACATATAAATTCATTAAGTTCCTTCGTTCCAACCAGTCAACCTGTATTAATCAGAAGCCAATCGTTTCAAATGGCGAAAGAGTTAAAAAAGGTGACATCATTGCCGACGGTCCCTCAACCTCCAATGGTGAAATTTCACTTGGTAAAAACATTCTCATTGGCTTTATGACCTGGGAAGGTTATAACTACGAGGATGCTATCCTTATAAATGAACGCCTTGTAAAAGAAGATGTGTTCACATCTATCCACATTGAAGAATATGAATGTGAAGCCCGCGACACCAAGCTTGGTGCTGAAGAAATCACCCGTGATATTTCCAATGTTGGTGAAGATGCATTAAAAGACATCGACGAAAGAGGTATCGTAAGAATCGGTGCTGAAGTTCGTTCGGGGGATATTTTAGTTGGTAAGGTAACTCCCAAAGGCGAAACCGAGCTTTCTGCAGAAGAAAGACTTCTCCGTGCCATCTTTGGTGAAAAAGCAAGAGATGTAAGAGATACATCTCTCCGCGTTCCTCATGGTGAAGCAGGTATTGTTGTAGATGTTAAAATCTTTACCCGTGAAAATGGCGACGAGCTTCCTCCGGGAGTTAATCAGCTTGTTCGTTGTTATATTGCCCAGAAGAGAAAAATCTCTGTTGGTGATAAAATGGCAGGTCGTCATGGTAACAAAGGTGTTATATCCAGAATTCTTCCTGAAGAAGATATGCCTTTCTTACCCGATGGCACACCACTTCAGATTGTTCTTAACCCATTGGGCGTTCCTTCCCGTATGAATATCGGACAGGTTCTCGAAGTTCACTTAGGCTATGCAGCCAAAGCTCTTGGTTGGAAAATTGCCACACCTGTATTTGACGGTGCAACAGAGAAAACCATTTCCGAAACCCTCAAAATGGCAGGAAAATCCTTAGATGGTAAGTCAATTCTCTATGATGGCAGAACCGGTGAACCATTTGACAGTCCGGTAACCGTTGGTTATATGTATTATCTCAAGCTCCATCACCTTGTTGATGATAAAATTCATGCTCGTTCCACAGGACCATACTCTCTTGTTACTCAGCAGCCTCTTGGCGGTAAGGCACAGTTCGGTGGTCAGAGATTCGGTGAAATGGAAGTTTGGGCTCTTGAGGCCTATGGTGCTGCATACAC
>JAFSBJ010000122.1 GCA_017437345.1 Clostridia bacterium
AATGGCATCGAGCCATTAAACAATAATTTGCTATTCTAAATAAATGGCGCAATAAAGCTGAATAAAAAGAAAAAATACAACTTAAAAGCAGTAATTGGCTATACAGTAAAAAAACCAAGGCTTGAAAAATTCGTTGAATTTTTTCAAGCCTTGATTTTAAATCTATCTTTCGATAATCTGTGGTTGTAACTTTTCTCCCTTAAGCGCGGCTTCTAAAGTCTGGGCAATTTTTGTCATATCTGCCACAAGCGAATCAGGCTTTCCTTTGGGATCATCCTGCCCGAAAGGCACAAAGAAGATGTTTTTCTTGTTTAAAAGAGTTCCGATATTGCGTGCGCTGCTACCCAGACCGTCATTTGTTGAAATGGCAATAATAACCGGAGCATTGTTTCTTAAGGTTGCCTTTGCCGCCATTGCCACACACGAATCAGTAACACCGTTTGCAATTTTGGATATTGTGTTTCCTGTGCATGGTGCAATAATGAGAGCATCGAGAAGGTTTTTAGGGCCTATTGGTTCTGCATCTTTTATTGTGTGAATAATATCTTTCCCTGTCACAGTTTTAAATCTTTCAATAAAATCCTCTGCTTTTCCAAAGCGCGTGTCTGTGTTCCACACCATTTCCGACATCACGGGAACAAGGTCCGCGCCTTTTTCTTTCAGATTGTCTATTTCTTTCATAACCTTTGAAAAGGTACAAAAAGAGCCCGTCATAGCAAAGCCTATTGTGAGTTTTTCAAAAGCCACATTTAAGCACCCTTTCCCTTTTCCAGCATTATTGCTGAAATTACTTTTTTAATTATTTCTGCCGCGGTGTAGGGGCTGTATTTTCCCGGAAGACCGGGCAGAAAATGATAGCTTAGTTTTGATTTGTCGGCATCTTCAGTGATACCGCCCGGGGCAGAGGCGATATCAATGAAAATAACATTTTCTTTCATTCTTTCCGTTGCATTTTTGCTGAAGATACCAAAGGGAACGGTATTGAAAATTATATCATAATTGCCGATAAGCTCATGGAGACTGCTTAGATAAATCCCATTAAAGCCCATGCATTGTGCGTGGGCAATATCTTTTGCGCTTCGTGCAAAAATATCAACCCTGCAGCCAAGAGCTTTCAGCCTTAGTGAAAGAGCGCGGCTGCATTTTCCAAAGCCTGTAACCACGCAATTCGACCCTGCCAGGGTTTTGGGGTTTTCCTTCATAGCTGCCTCTATTGCTCCTTCGGCTGTGGGTACAGCATTTAAAAAAGAAAAATCATCTCGCTTTGAGTAGTCAATAATCTGAGGATGTTTTTCCATTAAATCTTTGCTCACTCTGCCTCCTGCAACGATGCAGTTTTTATTTGCTGATGAAAGAATATCTTCTATATAAACACATTCATTTCCAAATGGTGCATTTAAAGTAATACCGTCATAGCTCACAGGAAGCGGCAAAATAATAACATCACATTCCGACGCAGTTTTTTTAATGTTGTGTGTCCGGCTTATTTCATGGGCAAAGCTTATTTCTTCGCCAAATCCGCACACACTCACCCTGAATCCATCACCACTTAAAATATCTGCAAGATAAACATTTCTCTTGTCTCCGCCTGCCACAAGAATATGACACATAATCCTCATTCCCTTCAATGTCATAATATGCAAAACAAATTGCTTGGTTACAAAGTAATTTATATATTACTATTAAAAATTTTTCGGGGTATAAATTATTGTTTATCGCTCGATGCGATAAACAATAATAGATAAAAGATAATAGAGAATAGTGAATAGAAATGGTTCAAAGCCGCCACTTGCGGCTTTGTTCCGATTCTCTTCACTCTTATCTCTTCTCTCTTCACTATTAGTGTTTACCGAACATCGAGTTCGGTAAACACTAATTTATAATTATTTGAAATAAGAGAGGATCTTGCACCCTCTCTCTTTTTATGTTATAGTATTTCTTGTAATATTAAAAAGGATGATTTTTATGAATATATCAATACTTGATGCATCAACCTTGGGTGACGATTTAGAGCTTTCGCTTTTTTCAGAGCTTGGAAGTGTTACCATATATCCACAGACATCCTTGGAGGAATTAAAAGACCACACCAAGGATGCAGATGTTCTTGTTTTAAATAAAGTAAAAATAAATGAAATAACTCTCCCTGACCCGGGGAGAGTAAAGCTTATTTGCATTGCCGCCACAGGCTTTGATAATGTGAGCCAAAGCTATTGCAAGAAGCACGGAATTGCTCTTTGCAATGTAAAGGGCTACAGCACAAATTCTGTAGCTCAGGTGACTGTGGCTATGGCTCTGAGCCTTTCCTGCCACCTTCCGGAATATAATGGCTTTGTTGAAG
>JAFSBJ010000123.1 GCA_017437345.1 Clostridia bacterium
ACAAGCTTGCCATCTGCATCATTTATTTTATAATTCACAAAGTCAACATCTTTATCGCTGTCAAATAAAATACACGCACCTTGTTTTAAAAGGTCCGGAGTTATGCACAAGTGCTTTAATTGGTTCATATTT
Source organism: Clostridia bacterium (assembly GCA_017437345.1). Next base: position 133 of record JAFSBJ010000123.1, read on the forward strand.
TTATCCTTTCAAATATGGTTTATATGTATTTTGGTAAATACTCACCATGTGCTTCTATAAGATCATCAACCATTTTTTTGATTGTATCAATATCAAGCTCACTGGATGTATGAGGGTCAAGCATAGCTGCCTGATATATATGTTCTTTTTTGCCTGTTACTGCAGCTTCAATGGTCAGAAGCTGAACATTGATATTTGTCATATTCATTGCAGCACACTGCACAGGAAGCTGACCTACATAACACGGATGTATGCCTCGTCCATCTACAAGACAGGGAACTTCTACACAAGCTTCCTCGGGGAAATTAGAAATTAAATGTCCGGTGTTAAGTACATTACCGCCTATTTTATAGGGAGTATCTTCTACGATGCTCTGCATAATTCTTGATGCATATTCGATACTGCGTGTGTGTTCCTTAACGCCATTATCAAGAAGCTGGGCATATTCTTTTTTCCATTTATCAATCTGGTTAACGCAGCGTCTTGGATATTCATCAAGGGGAATATTGAATTTTTCAATAAGCTCGGGATACTTGCTTTTTATGTAAAAATTATTGTATTCTGCATTATGTTCACTGGATTCGGTACAGTAATAACCAAAGTTTCTTATATAGTCCATTCTGATTTTATTTAAGCTTTCGGGATTTGCCATATATTCATCAACTTTGGATTTGATTTCGGGATAAAGATCTACCCCGTTTTTATCCCTTATTTCAAGAAGCCACGCCATATGGTTTATTCCTGCGATAAGGTCTCTGCAGCCTTCGAGCTTATCTTCCATACCAAGAGATTCTAAAAGGCTTTTACTGCAAACCTGAACACTGTGGCACAGACCTATTGTTTTTACGCCGGTATATCTTTGCATATAGCCTGTGAGCATTGCCATAGGGTTTACATAATTTAAAAACAGAGCATCGGGACAAACCTCTTCAATATCTTTTGCAAAGTCGCTAAGGACAGGAATAGTTCTTAAGGTACGCATAATGCCCCCTATTCCCAGTGTGTCTCCGATTGTTTGTCTTAAACCGTATTTTTTGGGAATTTCAAAATCTATAATTGTGCACGGGTCATACCCGCCAACCTGAATGGCATTTACAACAAAGTCAGCACCACGAAGTGCTTCCTTGCGGTTTTCCACACCTACATAACATTCGATTTTTGCATTGCAATTCTTGCTCTTACGCATTGCTTCTAATATTATTTTGCTTTCTTCAATACGAGTTGCATCTATGTCATAGAGAGCGAATGTACTGTCTTTAAGAGAATCTACACACATACAGTCTCCGATTACATTTCTTACAAATATTGTGCTTCCCGCACCCATAAAAGCAATTTTCATATACAAACTCCCTTTCCTACCGTTTACCATATTCACTTATAATTATATATTGACATCGTAACTTTATAAATGGTATAATTGCTTAAAAACTTGTCATTTTTATTGTTTTTATAAAGGGGTGTTTCTGCTATGATGCACGATATTATGATAGTCAAGGATGAATACGGTACGATAGCTCCGGTGCAGTTTGGCTTTGAGCGTTGTAAGAAAACACAATTTTTCGGTCCTGTAGCAAGGCCTTTCTGGCTTATACATTTTGTAGAATCGGGATCCGGTATTTTTGGCATAAACGGGAAGGAATACTGTGTGTGTCCCGGTGAAATGTTTGTTATTCCGCCATACACAGAAGCATATTACGGAGCTTCCAAAAACAATCCCTGGTCTTATATATGGATAGGCTTTACCTGCGATAGTAATCTTCCGCTTAATCTGTCTGATGTAATTCTCTGCCCCAAAGCATTTAAAATATTTAATTCAATGAAAGGTGCCACCGAATTAAACAATGGCAGAAATCCTTATTTGATTTCTAAAATCTGGGAATTATTTTCTGTTTTGCTTGAAAGCCAGAATAATGATACAAGCTATGTTGATAAGGCTCTGGATTATATACATTCTGAATATATGAATGATATAACAATCGAAAAAATCGCCGCCAATCTTGGACTTGACCACAGTTATTTTTCTTCCTTATTCAAAAAGAAACTGGGTATTTCTCCAAAGCAATATCTTCTGAATTACCGAATGAATATAGCGTTATCTTTGATGCTTGAAAAGGGAATCAGCATTTCGGTTGTTGCAAATTCTGTGGGATACACAGATGTTTGTAATTTTTCTAAAATGTTTAAAAAAACATTTGGTGTATCGCCTGTTAAATATATGCAACTTATGAAGAACAAATAGAATTTTTAAAATTACTCTTATAACATTGTTATGTCATTTGAATTGAAGGCAAGATTATTATCGTCTTCAAATACTCTGACTTTAGCGTGAATAAGATCATATAGAGCTGATTGCGAGAGTTTATTTCTGGGATTAAACTCTTTACTTTTGGCATATTTTATTATTTCTGATTTAAGATATGCCGACGCTGAATCATCATTATTAAAGTTCATTGTACATACGATAAGCTTTCCGTTTAAGGCACTGAATTCAAATAGTGATGACTGGCGTATTACATATTTATGTGTTGATACAACTTCAACTATCGGATCAAATGTAACATTATCGCTTTCAAAGCAAACTGCACTGCCGCCAGTCATAAGAGAAGAAAACTGCCAGCCACAGAATCCATCGTGTGGAATGTTTTTTAGAATTGGGTGATCATAAATCACGGTTGCAAGATTACCGGAGGTTCTGCCTGCAAGAGCAATCCTGAATGAGGTGTTAAGAGTGGTAAATGGCATACCGCCAAATAGTATTACATTTTTACCATCAGCTAAAGCGGACATTAGTTCTTCTTCACTCATACCATCTGATATAAGAAGGTCTTCTGAGGTTTGAAAGCTTACTTTTGGGAAAAGATAAAGCTCCCATTCGTTTTCAGCAAACACTCCATCACCATCAAGAGACACATAAAGCCTTAGTTCTGTTGGCTTATCTACCTTTGGCAGTTTATACTCAAAATGATAGATTTCAGACACCTTACCATTTCTAATATCTGCAATCTTAACTTTTTCACTTTTTATAACCTCATCACCCGCAAAAAGTCTTATGTTAAAATCAGCGAATGATATGTCTTTTTTAGAATAATCGGAAGCAAAAAAAGATGTGCTGATAATTTCACCGGATTTAAAATTTGTCTTAAGAGACAGATCATTGAGAAGCACGCAGGGGGAATTATACATAAGAACATTGCGCACGGTTTCATCCGGCTTTAATTCGTAGAATTCATTCATCATACCAACATCATAGCCAAATGTGTGCCAATGGGTATCTATTGGTCCAAGAAAATCAAATCCTGCCATGGTTTTACATCTGCGTGCCATCTCAAAGCAGTATTTACGCACGCGTCTTTGCCATTTGCATGAATTTATAAAATACAGAGGAGCTTTATCAAGAACCCCTTTGGATTCAAGATGACTTTCTATTGATGTGAACATATCTGTTTTGCCAACAGGCAAATTACGATAGCGATCTTTGAGGCTTAAATCAGTGTATGTGCCATCGATGCATATTTCATGGCTTACTCTGGGCTTTTTATAAACACTTGCCCAACTATCTAATTTCTGAGCATCTGCATCAAGAGAATCATAGCTTAATTGTTCATTTGCATAGCTTGAATACATATCACTGAATTTTGAAATCAAGTCAAACTTTTTATGGTTGTGGGTAAAAGGAATTCCGGATACTTCATCCTTTTTACTTTTGTCTATAAAATATTCAACACCACGAAGTGCACTTTGCGGAGAAAATAGCGAATCTGTCATACTGTGGACTACATCGGCACAATGACTAAGATGCTCAATATAATCTTCGGTCATATAAAGTTCATTACCGCAGCAATATATAACAACCGATGTGTGTTTTCTGCAAAATGCAACAATTTCTTTCCACTGGGAAAGGCTTGTGTTATTTGGACATTCTATATGCAAAAGCATGCCAAGCTCATCGGCTGCCTGCATGTACTGCTCACAGGGAACGAATGTGTGGAAGCGTATAAAATTAAATCCAAGCTTTTTAAAGGTTTTTATTATATTTCTATAATATGCTATATCATCTGTTGGATGGATTGTTTTCGGGAAATAGCAATGCTCACATACCCCACGAAGGAAGTAGGCAGTTCCATTAAGATAAAGCTTGTCACCTTCTGCATTAAGGCGTCTCACACCGAAATTTCTTTCTATGCTTGAGCTACCACACTTGAGTCTCAGAGTATATAAAACAGGTGTTTCCGGTGACCAGAATTCAAGCGAGGATGCACAAAAGCTGAAATCGCTATTGGCTGTTCCTGAAAGCAACACATTATTTTCTTTTATAATCTCCCAGGTAAATTCTTCATTTTCTTTCATATCGGGCTTAACATATACAGTTTTACAGTCAGAAGATACTAAAACATTTACATCACGCAAAGAAGAATTAAATATTCTAAGTTCACTATCAGCGGTTATACCACCTGTAAACTCGTTAGCTGCGCGGTTTGTGAGACCGGAAACAGCTTTGCCGCCATATCCTTCGAGCTGAAAATTTGACACAGAAAGAACTATGGTATTATCTCCCAAGGTCAAAACACCCTGAGGAACACTTATGTCAAAAGGAGCGCTATAACCACAATGTGTGCCAAGGAAAATACTGTTTACCCATACTGAGACAGTATTTTGTATGCCGCCAAAATGAAGCACACAATCTCCGCTTATATCATCAAGGACAAAGCTTCTTTTATAAAAGAAGTTGCCCATATAGTTTGGCAAAGCCATATCAGGAGCAGTGTGGGCAATGGGATATTTTTGCCTTCCGAATGACGGATTAACTTTAAGATTCTGATAAAATGGTGCCATTATGAACTTATCCGTCATATCTTCCCAATATCCGGGAACTGCATTTTCTATTTCAAAGCCTTCAAACACGGGTTCCCGGCTTTTTATGTATTTATCTTCACTATAGCCCATTTCCCAGCTTCCGCCAAGCGAAAGAGATGTGTATATCATTATAATTTCCCGCCTTATAAGTAGTAATTTATTTTAAATCCAGATATGTTTTTCGTTATTTAATAAGTTATATACAGCTTTATGTCTACAATATCCCTATATTAAAATTTTATCATCCACACTATGTCATTTCAATATACAGAATTTTATATTACTGTACAGTTTTTTAGCTGGTTTAGCATCAGGAAGTTATTTCCTTTTTGATGTTTCCCTTATATTGAGATAATATCCAATACATGGCTGCTTCAAGATCCATATCATGTTTACCGTCAAAAATATCCAGATACACTCTGCTATCGGGATATTTTTCGTTTATCATATCATACAGCCTTTTAGCATGATTTACAGGAACTATCCCGTCTGTTTTCCCATGGAATATCTTTAAGTTTGCGTTTTTTATGGTGTCAACATAGCTCACAGGTGATCGCTTCATCATTTCTTCCATGCTATTGGAACAACAGGTAAGAATGTGTTCGGTGTAGTGATAGTCTTCGTCTTTCCATAAGCTTAAGTCTGTAATACCGGCAAACGCAGCAATTACCGAGTAGCGCTCGGGCTTATATCCGGCTATAAGAAGAGCCATATGTCCGCCACCGCTTCCGCCAAGAAGAAAAACGCCGGAGTTATCTGCTTCACATTCTTTTACCGCATAGTCTGTGGCATCTATAATATCCTGCTTTGCATAAATGGAACCACACGCCTTTGTGCAATCGGGGTTTGTAGAAAGGTTTGGCCCCCTGAATTCCGGCAGCAAAAGGTTGAAATCATATTTTTCTGCATATGGAAGCATATAGTCTACCTGATTGAAGCGGTCATAGCTCCATGAATGAAGACCTACCAGGAGAGGTCTGTTTTTATTTGGTGATGCATATAGCAGGGACGGCTGCATAGTACCGTCAATAGTGGATTTTACATAGATTTCTGTTTGTGTCATAATATTCACCTCTTAATTAGATTTTTTCTGTATTCTGAGGGTGTTATACCTTCGTTATTTTTAAACACCCTGACAAATGTTTGCAGGCTAAAATACCCCACATCATTTGCAATTGACTCTGTTTTTTTGTTGCTTTCTTTCAGTAGCTCCTTTGATTTGTTTATGCGGATAGACTGAATATATTCTGAAAGTCCCACTCCCATCTGCTTTTTAAAAGTTGTGGACAAGTAGCTTATATGCACATTAAAATAATCTGATATTACAGATACGCTCAGTTCCGGGTTCATATAGTTTTTTTCAACATAATCAATTATTTTTATGACAAAGTTGTTTTTATTTTCATTACTATTATTGGCTGATATGCAATCAATCATCGTATTTACAGCAAAACGAAGCCCTTGCATGCTTTCACATTCTGATATTTTTTTTAAAGGAACGAAATCCTCAACCGGATAGAATTCTGTTTGATTTGCTGAATCACACAATATTTTTATCATGGTGCATGAAATATCATATTTTAAAAATTTAAACATACTTTTATTTAAAAGATAATTCATAGAGTTAACATTTATTATTTCATCAAGCAAAGATTTTGCTTTTTCTTTATTGCCGGATTTAATTAGATTTACAAGCTGCATTTCTTTTTCAACAGGATAATAATATCCATATGTTTTAACCACATTTTCGTTTTGCATTTCGTAAAGCACCTTCCCTGCAAACTTATATATCTACATCTGTTTTAACCGTTTTACACTTAAATACATTGCATATACCGTCGCTATGGTCATCTACATAATTATTTTCAAAAACAAAGCTTTCTGTATTATTTATATAAGCCAAAAATCCTTTGCAGTTTTTAAATTCATTATCTCTTACTTCTATTTTCCCATGATAAAACTTATCTTTCTCAGTTTTTTCTTTTGGCATAACCATTATAACTGAGTTTCCGGCATCGCAGTATTTACAATTGTCAAAAATATTATTGCAGATTAAAACATCATTTGTCCTGCCGGATTCATACCAGAATACTCCATCTGACTCAAATTTAATTGCAGCTCCGGTTGTGCCTTTGAAATAATTATTCTTTATTATAATTTTCCCTGAAGAAGCAAGAAGCATTCCTCGGCCTCGTACATTATTTATTCTGCAATTTTCAAATGTGATATCAGGAACCCACGAAATTTCGTCTGCTACATCTCCAATGCGGATATTATCAGTATTTTCATTCAGAGTAATTTCAGTTATTTCAAGGTTGATTCTCTTTGCTGATAAAACTTTGTACTCACCATTTGGAAGAAGGGTATGGGGATCACATGTCTGGATTACATCTCCACCTCTTACAATATCAATTCCTTTTTGATCGGTGTTAACCTGCTTTACTAAAATCGAATTCTTATTTTTAGCTATAATTTTTAAATACATACTGTGTATATTTAGAGCATCATCAAGCTGACTGTCGAAGACAGAGTTTTTTATATTTATTTTGCCTTTACAATGCACAAAATGGGTAGCATCAACATTTATTGAATGACACCTTTTTCCTTCGGGGCATATTGTTAGACCTTCGATTGATATAGTGTCACAGTTTTGAGCAATCACGCCCATCCCTACTCCACTATGCATATTGATATTTTCTATTTTGGTATTTAGCGAGTTGTCTATGAAAATATTAGCAGCCACACGACTTCCGGAATTAAAGAGTATTCTTTGTCCGGGATAAACCCTTACAGGCAAATTTTCTGCTGTGATTGTGCCATTTTGGGTGCTTTTGAAAACTATTCTTTCTGCGTCGTCATCGGGTGCAATATAATAATCTCCGGCTTTACCCTGAGTTATTTTCCCATTTTCATCATATACAATCATAAAACGAAGCTTATAATTATCTTGTGAATAGTCACCTTCATACAATTCACCACAATGAATAAAGGTTTTACCAAAAGTCGGATAAAGCTCTGCGCTGTTTTCATTTGATGCTACAACATCAAATTGAGCTGTTAGGGTTCTGAGTGATTTAAAGCTACAATTCTTAAAGCTTATGTTTTTACTATTTGCAATAATCACCGGTGTAATTAAATCATGAAAAACAAACTCACTTCCGCCGCCATCGATAGTAAAATTTTCAAATTCTTTTATAAGAAACAGGCAACGATTAAATCCGCAAGAAGAATGATTAGACATGCAGCATACATAGTCCGGAGCATTCTGAGAGAAAATATGGTATGTGTTTTTATCAAACACCAATGAATCTTCATTATTTTCATAGCAATACAAAAGGACATTGTATATATTGTATGCAATATCGTCACTTATTGCGAATTGATTATAGTTTACCATAACTACACCTCCTGAGATTATAGTAAAAACAAGTCCTGTTTTTACTAGTTTAACAATTTTTTAATCTATTATTCTTAATTTTATTATAAATCGCACAAGGTTTTATTCAATATAAAATATTGTTTTTATATGGACAAAATTGCGATTTTATGTTATTATCTGCTTGGGTGATAATAATGAAACTATTTCTTGAAGGAAATTATACTACGCCGGAGCGTGAAAGCAAAAAATACATAGAAGTCAGCAGTTGCGGATGTTATGAGAATATTACGCATTTTTGCACATTGCGTGAAAACGGGCGCATTGACTATCAGCTTATATATGTTAAAGACGGAAAAATGCAGGTAAATACTAAATCAGAAAAATATGTTTTAAACGCAGGAGATATCATACTATACAGACCCGGCGTGATGCAGAATTATTATTCCGATGGTGATAGTGTTACCTTTTATTATATTCATTTCACAGGCACCGGAGTTTGTGATATGCTTTCTTTTTTTAAAGAAGATTATTATTCAATTGGTGACTTTTATGAGCTTGAATCATTTTGCAGATCGTATTATGAGTCAAACTGGATTATGGAGAATGTCAACGACATGGTTTATGAAGGAAAGCTTATTATGCTTTTTGGAATAATATCTGACAAAATAGCAGCAGGCTATTTCCCTAATGATAAAGATTTTTCAAAAATAAAGAAAGCGGTTTATCATATTAACACAAACTACAAAAAGAAATTAAGCGTTGATGAATTGGCGAAAATGTGTAATATGAGTAAGTATTATTTTATAAAAATGTTTAAAAATGCAATGGGAGTTACACCACAAAATTATCACACCCTTCTTATTATGGAATACAGCAAGCTCATGCTTACTGATACCAAGATGAATATTAGTGAAATAGCAAACAGTCTGGGGGTTTACGACAGTTTGTA
>JAFSBJ010000124.1 GCA_017437345.1 Clostridia bacterium
ATAAAAATGAATATCGGTTATTTTCATGCCTTATGCCCCCCTATCTGTGCATTACGCTCTTTTGCAGTTGCCCCTTCTTTGAGATTCATACCTTTTAAAACTGCATTTTTGCCATATCTTCTTTTCAGGTCAAGCATTACTTTTTGAATTTCTTTTTCCTTTTTTTCTTTTTCATCGTCTTTTTCTACTTTCGCTCTGTCTGTGAAGAAATCAAGCTGAACAAATCCTGATTTTGGTGCTTCATCTTCGTTTAAGATGTTATTTGCACAAATGGTAATTCTACGGGATAGAAGATTTTTATTTATTATTCTTTCATAAAGCTCCATTGTGCAATTTACTATTTTCTCACCTGAGGATGTGTGGAGCGGAAGATTTCCTGTTCCGTGAGCATGTTTTGGCACCTTTCGTCCGTAAAAATCAGTTGTTATTTCTCCTTTATAGCTTGATTCTATGCGTGAATCTTTGAGATTTTCAATATCGTAGCCAATTGTTAAAACAATGCTGTTTGTGACATATCGTTTTTCAACAAGGTCAAGAACAAGTGCTTCTGCCATTTCCCGGACAATGAGTTTTGTTTTCTCATAGTCATAGGGACAATGAAGAACCTGACCTGTGCTGATTGATTTTGCAGAGGGTTTGTAGCTTCTTATATCTTCTATGGTGCAAGGTTCCCATCCCCAGGCATGATCTATAAGAAGCTCAGCATTAATGCCAAGGAGCTTATAGAGAAGCTCTTCGTTGTAGTAGGAATCAGGATCACCCATGGAGCATTTTGCAATATCGCCCATGGTGAAAAGACCAACAGATTCAAGCCTTTTGGCAGTTCCCTTTCCAACACGCCAGAAATCAGTTATAGGTTTATGAGACCAAAGAGTTTTTCGATAGGTCATTTCATCGAGAAATGCCATACGGGCACCGTTCTCATCAGGCTCGGCTTTTTTTGCAACAATATCCATAGCTATTTTTGCAAGAAACATATTTGTGCCTATTCCTGCAGTGGCAGTTATGCCTGTTGTTTCAAACACATCATGTATCATTTTCCTGGCAAGCTCTTGGGCAGTCATCTTATAGGCGGAAAGATAGGATGTGGCATCAATAAAGACTTCGTCTATTGAATAAACATGAATATCCTCAGGAGCAACATATTTGAGATATACCTCGTAAATTTTGGTGCTGTATGCCATATAGTAGGCCATACGGGGCGGAGCAACTATATAGGAAAGAGAAAGGTCACATCTTTTTTTTAGTTCGTCATCGTTATAGCTTTCAGATGAAAAAATGCCCTTTGGTGCATTTCTGCGGCGCTTGGCATTTATCTCTCTCACCTTTGTGACGACTTCAAAAAGTCTTGCTCTGCCCCCTATTCCATATGCTTTAAGACTGGGGGTGACAGCAAGACAGATGGTTTTTTCGGTGCGGGAGCTATCAGCAACAACAAGATTTGTTTTTAAGGGATCAAGTCCTCTTTCAACACACTCCACAGAGGCAAAAAAGCTTTTTAAATCTATGCAGATATAGTATCTTTGTTTTTCCACTTTTATGCCTCCTTTTTATTTCATAATTATTTTTTCTTCTCAACCTTTTTCTTATTCCCTTTTTCGTCCATAATATAAACATTACTGAGAGTATTTTCCAAACCCTGACGGAATTTTTGAATATACTGTTTTCTCAGCTGTGCCTGTTCTTCCTTTTCCTCTTCTGTGAGGCCTTCAGCCTTTGATTTTTTTGATAGTTCGTTAATTCTTTTTATAAGCTTTTCCATTGTTTTTTTCCTTTCCTGAATTGGTTACTATCCGAATGACTATATCCATTATACATTAAAAAAACTATAAATACAAGAACTGAAAAAGGTGATGAAGAAATTCATCACCTTTTTCAGCATTAATCTCTAAGCAAACCATATTTTAATTTTATTTTTTCTATTTTTTCTGCCATCGGTTTTGATAAAAGCCACAGAAAAACAAAGGTGGAAGCTGAATGAATTAAATCAAAGGGTAACCCTCTTAAGCATGATGCCAAAATCATTTTTATATTTATTCTATTTTGCACCATTACAACAGATGAGATATTCATTATGCCACCATAGATAAAAAACGCCGACAAAAACCCAAAAATGCTGAGAATGAATTTTTGGGTTTTTGAAAAACCAGTTTTAAAAAACATTCCCGCAAGAAAACCTATTATTCCCAGCGCAAACATCTGCCACGGTGTCCACGGACCCTGACCAAAGAAAAAATTTGACACAAAGCCTGTGATGGTTCCTACAAGGAACCCCGTTTCTCCACCAAAACAAACAGCTGTAATAATTATAATTGCAACAGTAGGCTTGAATTCAGGCAACATAAAGAAAGCACATCTGCCACCTACAGCTATTGCACACAAAATACTCACAAGGACTATTTCTCTTGCCTGAGGTTTTCTTTTTTCAAAAAGCATAAGAAAAGGCAGAATGGTCTGAAAAATAATTATAAGGCTTATGAAATAGTATTTTCTGTCGTGAAAAAAACTTGTTCCCACAAAAATTGTGAGCGGAATTGTTAAGAAGATTAAAGCCAGAGAAATAAGAGTTTGTTTTGAAAGTTTTTTGAAAGCTGAGCTTTGAGATGAATCAGATGTTATTTCAGATTGTGAAGATGCAATATCATCATATGTATTCTTAGACAAATCTGTTTCGTGGCTTTCTTCAGTCTTAATATCAGATTTTTCACTTTTTTCAAAAGCTGACAGTATATCTTCGGCAACGATTGCATTTGAAAATATGCCTCGCGACATATTTCTTACGGAGGTGGTATAGAATTTTTTTTCTGAAAAAAACTCACGGGGACACTGTATAGATGCTATCCCTCCATCAAAGAAAAGAGCGCATCTATCGGCATATTGCGCACAAAATTCAATGTCGTGGGAAACCATAATGATTGTTATGCCTCTGTTTTTTAGCTCAAAAAGAATTCGCGCAAATTCTTTTTTAAACTCTGCATCCATACCTTTGGTGGGTTCATCTAAAAGGATAATCTGCGGATGCTTTAAAAGAAGCTTTGCTAAGGCTGCCCTTTGCAGTTCGCCCCCTGAAAGGTCATATGGGTGATTTTGAAGAAGATGCTCAATGCGGCAAAGCTGCGATACATTTTTTATTTTTTCTTCTGCATCTTTACCTGTGATATTTTTGTCGGCCAGCATTTCCGAAAGATCAAGATATACTGTTTTTTTCACAAACATTGAAATTGGATTCTGAACAAGATATAACAGAATACTTTCATATAATCCTGAAATTTCAGATAGCGGCACACTATTTATATAGATTTTTCCTCTATGGGGTTTCAGGATATTTGCGGTAAGATTCAGTGTTGTGGTTTTGCCGGAACCATTGCCGCCGAGTATTGCAATGAATTCTCCTTTTTTAATTTTAAGATTTAATCCCTTTACCACATAAGGAAGATTTTTATCATAGCGAAAATAAACCTCCTTGAATTCAATTGCGGTTTCACCGATGTGGTTTACCACAGGTAAATCAGGAATAGCTTTATACTTTGGTTTATTATGATTAGAAAAATTTTCAAACCATAATCTTCCATCGCGAACCGACAGAGGCGCACTACTGCCATTATCAAGCACCTCATATACTCTCATCGGAGCAGGCAAAGCTTCAAACATTGGGTGATTTATTTTTTTTAATGCTTTGGCTATCATTTCTGGATTTGTATCGGCTATGATTTCTCCTTCATCCATCACGAGGACTCTGTTGGAAATCGGGATTACATATTCAAGACGATGCTCAGAGAGTATTATGGTGGTGCCTGTTTCGCGATTTATTTTTTCGAGAACTTTAAAAAATTCTTCTGAAGATATGGGATCAAGCTGACTTGACGGTTCATCCAGAATAAGGACAGACGGATGCATTGCCATTACCGAGGCAAGATTTAAAAGCTGCTTCTGACCGCCTGAAAGCTCCGACACCTTTTTGTGAAACCAGGAATCAATACCGAAAAATGATGCAATTTCAGCCACGGTTCCCCTTATTTCATCCTGAGAAACGCCAAGACTTTCGAGACCGAAGGAAAGCTCTTGCCACACTTTATCGCAGACAAGCTGATTATCAGGATTTTGCATTACAAAACCTATTTTTGATGCCTTTTCTCTTTTGGAAAAATCACAGAGATTTTTTTCTCCGATAAAGATATTTCCGCTACTTATCCCAAAAGGAGCTAGCTCGGGTTTTAAAAGCCTGAGAAGGGTGGTTTTGCCGCAGCCTGATTTTCCGCAAAGGCAAACAAGCCCGCCTTTTTTTATCTCAAGATTAATATTATCAAGAGTTTTTTTCTTTCTTTCGGGATATGAAAAGCTTAAGCCTTCTATTTTAATGCTTTCCATCTTCTCACCTCCCTTATTTCGATTATTACAGGATAAAAACACAAGATAAAATATGCAATGAATACTGCCACGGATGAAAAAGAGATTTCTGCATATTTTACATAAGGAAAATATGAAAAACGGAGTTTGGCTGAAATTATTCCCGCCACAATACAACAATTGAGAATCAGAATCAGAAAAAGTGAACTTTTGTCTCTTTTATCGAAATTAAAAATTGAATAAAAGCTCCGTCCTTTTAAGCCATAGCCACGGGCTTTCATACTGTCGGATATTTCTACTGCATTTTCCATAGACCAGCTTATTGCCGACGATAAAATTTTTACTCCTGTTTTAGTTCTTTTTAATATGTTCCCTTCCGATATGCTGTGTCCAAGGCATTTTTGTGCATTTGAAGCATGTTTTATGTATTGCGCAAGTCTTGGTACAAAACGAAGAGTCATCGAAATGATAAGAGAAACTGAGGGAGCTGGCTTTCCGAAAATAAATATAATTTTATCGCTTGTCATTATCTCATTGAAGCATGAAAACCAGCATATAACACTTATCATCATGGAAGCAGCTGCAAAACCATAGCAGACAGATTCAAGGGTAAGCGGATTTCCGCCGGGAAAATAGGCAAGTATTGTTGCTCCGTCGTGATTAAATGCAGGGTTTATAGCTGCCATCAGAAAAAGAGATGGCAGCGTATATTTCAATCCGGATTTTACAACATTTATTCCTTTTAACACAGCTAATAAAACAAAAGCGCAAAAAAGAGATATTAGAAGGCACAACGGATGCATTATAAACATTGAAAACCCTATTACAGATATAAAGTAAACAAGGTTTACAACGGGATGATAGTTTTTAAATTCACTCATAAAAGCATCACCTTTTTCTGTTATTTTCCAACATCCTTCCCCATGTCGCAGGTATATACCCATTCTATCCTGTCACCGCCGTTTACCTCAAGCTGAGATGAACCAACAGCGGGGAATACACCATTTACTTTGAATGTCCAACCGGAAAGGGGACCGCAGTCAAACTCATAGAGATTCGATATGCCTTCAATATAACTGCTGTTATAAACAGGGGTATCCTCAAATTCAAGATGAATTTTATTTTTCCTCATTTCTCTTAAAAGAACATCGAAAACGCTGTCACCTTCATATATCACAACTGCCTGCTGTGAATAAATGATACCATCTGCCGGAATGATGTCTTGTTTTTCCTTTTTCAGCTTTGAAAGATTTTTTAAAACTGCATCGCAACGGACAGACAAAAAGCATTTCATTTCTCCGTCTTTGTCATTTTGCTCTTCAGAGCCGATGTTTTGGGCAGATGATGTTGACTGAGGAAAATAGACAGAAGTTTCCCCTGCATCCTTATTTTGATAAGTCGTTTTTTCATCTTTACCGTCCGGAATGCAGGCGGATAAAATATTTACATCTTCTGCTGAGCTTTCTGTATAATAAGGTACATCAGATACAGTATCACCAGATTTATTGTGAGTAAAAAAAGCAGCTGCCAGAATCAGCAGAAAAACTACAAAAAATATTATTTTCCCTTTGTGTTTTTTCAATTAAAACATCTCCAACATAATTTTATTTCACAATACTTTTGCAAAATCTCATAAGGATTGCTGCAACCTGAGCTCTTGTGGCAGAGCTATCGGGCGACAATAAGCTATTGTCTGTTCCATTTACAATATCTGCTCCTTTTGCCCAACTAAGAGCATCAATTGCCCAGGTGCTTATTTTATCATAGTCGCTATATTCTTTAAGATTGCCGGAAGTCGATAAATCATAATTCATAATGCGGGCATAGCGGTGGAGAATGGTTGCAAGCTGTTCACGGGTGAGAATTTCATCGGGAGCAAATTCATTCTCATTTATGCCGGAGGTTATGCCAAGAGATGAGCCCCAGCAAACTGCATCATAATACCAGGAATCTTTTGAAACATCGGTAAATTTGTTTTCATAGATTTCAGCTTCAGGTGATGCGAGTCTATGGAGAACAGTTATAAGCATTGCACGAGTCATATTTTCATCGGGTGCAAACTCCTTTTCGGATACTCCTGCAAAAAGCTTTTTATATGCGACATATGCTACCGCTTCCTCATACCATATTCCTTTTTCGATGTCGGTAAAAGACAGACTTTTTTCCTGCGCATCACTTTTTACATCGGTTTTTTCTGACCATTTTGCATACAGGGTAAAATTCTCTGTTACTTTTGAGGTGAAGTCATAGGGTGATTTAAGCTCGGGATCTGTGTACCATCCATCAAAAATACAGTCTTCCTTAACCGGATCCTGAGGTCTTATAAGAGCTGAATTTTTCTTGACATTTTGCTTTTTAACATCCCCTGCTCCGTTCGTTATAAAGCTTACAGTAAAAGAAAGAGAGCCTCCGCCACCTGATGCTGAAGGTTGTTTTTTTACAGGCTTTACATTTATTTTACATACAGCAGGAACAATTGAGCCATCTTCTTTATATGCTATGGCATAATAACTTCCTTCTGCAAGATTTGACGGAACTGCTATTACTACATTGCCATCTGAATTGCTTGCGAAAATTTGTTCATATGCACCATTTACTGAAGTAAATTTCACCTTAGCACCCGGGCAGGGTGAAAATACATCATATCTGCTTGCATATTTAAGATTAAGACTTACAGATGAACCTGCATTTACCGTGGCAGAATTCCGGGTGAAATATGAATAGGCATCGCGCCAGGTGATGGTGTCATAATAATTAAATGCTGTGAGACTGTCATTTGTTTTTACCTCATCATTAAGGCTCCAGCAGCTACCATTATTGAGCCAATATCCGGCAGAAGCAGTTAGATTTTCTGTTCCTTTGCCCCACAATATTGCAAGAGACAGACCATATACTCCGCTGAATGTGCTGTAGCCATTTTCTGCACCGCCGCTATAGTAGGTTTCGTGAGCGGCATAGAGAGCTTCATTGACATCAAGCCTTCCGTCGAAGTTTATATCTCTCACACTTACCGGCGCCTGAGCCACATATCTGCCATTTTTATCCTTAACAACCTCACTTTCCGAAACAATTGTTACAAAAACAGTTTCCGGCTCTGCTGCGTCACTTGTTATATGGCTGGAATCTGATGTGACCTTGTCATCATAGGATTGTCCGGGATTTATAAAATCCCAATAGGACACATCTTCTTTTTGTGCTTTGCGGTAGGCATCAAATGCCTGCATAATCTGAATTGTTGTAAGAGAGTTTACTATGTTTTCATAGAGAAATCCGTTTCCATCTGGGTTACGATAGCTATAAAGAGAAGAGATTATGCTATTTGAATCGTTGGAAAAGCCATTTGATACATCGGTTACATCAATTCTCAGCGCAGAGAGTGCCATAAGAATCTGCGCTGTTGAATTTGGATTATCAGCACAGGTAAAATCAGAGTTTAAAGAATTTTTCAGATAAGAAAGAGCGCCATCGACTGCAGTATTAATTCTTCCGTCTGCCAGATAAGGCGTGAGAGCCTGAATACATATTGCTGTCATATCCAGATTGGTTGATAAATTATCCGAAAGACCGAAGCCGCCATCTGAAGTGACATATTTTAAAATTTCTTCTTTTATTTTATCTCTGCTCCATAAAGCATCACTTGGAATAACGATGCCTGATGCATCAAGAGCAATAAGTGCATATGCCAGCTCATTTGAACCATCAGAAAGTCGGGGGCTATTATAGATAAGCTCCGCAAGATTTACACCATCGACATTTGTGATATCTTTTCCCATTGCAGAAAGGGACAGAGAGATTCTCTCAAGGTCGGTGGGTTTAGAATCTGATGTGCAGCTGACCACATGAGTACACAGAGCATCGTAATACTCATTCAATATTGCATCGTCAACATTTTTGCCTGCACGAAGCATAGCAATTATAAACCACTCTGAACCCACTCCGACTTTGGCAGTTTCGTGGAGCTTTTCAAGTTCATCTGAGATGTATGCCTCAGATGAGGCAATACCATTTTTTATGATTTCATCAGTTTCTGAATCAGCGAAAGCCGAAACAGTCACAAGAGACAGCGCCATTACAACTGACAAAATCAAGCTCAAAAATCTTTTTGTGTTCATTTTTTTCAACCTTTCGTATTTTGATGTTAAATTTAATCTGCAACAAAAAAAGCTGCGGTAATTAAAAAAATTACCACAGCAGTTTTTCTGCGTCATCACATCTCAGGCGGAAACGACAAACTAAGAATAGATAGTTTTAAAAACTTCCCCGCTTATCGCTCTCATACATCTAAAATAAGCACACCAATGCTCACCCAGGCACCGTGCACCACCTAAAACTATTGCTCCCATACGGAGCAATATCAAAGCAGGTCTTCCGGCTCGCACCTTTTGTATTCAGTCTTCTCAGTTTCCCAATGACCGGCTTTCGCCAAGAATACAAAATACAGTGCATACGGCGACTGGTATCGCAGGGGGATCTCACCCCTTTCCCTTTTCACCTGTTATGCCTGACATTTTCTAATCTGAAGCTATCTTTGCAGCATAACCGACACTTTGTGTGAATATTAAATTTATGAATAAATTTTAGCACAGATTATATAAAAAATCAATACAATCAGTTATAAATATTCCATTAT
>JAFSBJ010000125.1 GCA_017437345.1 Clostridia bacterium
ACTGTGGCATTTTCAACCACAGTCCTTATAAGATTTGCCCCACCTCTTGGAATGAGAAGATCAACTATTCCATTTAATTTCATAAGAGCTGTTGCTGTGTCTCTTGATGTGTCTTCAACAAAGGAGATGCAATCGGGGTTTATTCCCACTTTTTCTATTGCATCTTTCATTACTGTGGCTATTGCCTTATTGGAATTATAGGCGTCGCTTCCTCCCCTGAGAATCACAGCGCTTGATGCCTTAAGACAAAGAGCAGCAGTATCTAAGGTTACATTGGGGCGTGATTCATATATAACGCCTATAAGTCCCATCGGAACTGTGACCTTTGAAACCTTAAGACCGTTGGGGAGGGTTTTTGCACCAATGGTTTCACCTATCGGGTCATCTAAGGCAATTATCTTTTTAACCCCGTCTGCCATAGCTTCTATTCTTTCCTGATTTAAGCGCAGGCGGTCTGCCATGGCATCGGAAACGCCTTTTTCCTTAGCCTTTATAAGGTCTTTTTCATTTTCTTTCAATATATAGTCTGCATTTTCCACAAGAGATATGCAAATTGCGCCAAGAGCCTCGTTCTTTTTCTTTGTTCCAATGCTCACAAGGCTTCTCGATGCATTTTTTGCCCTCATTGCAAGCTCTCTGATGTCCATTTTATCACCTGTTTTTCTTATATGAAATTTTTTATGCCTTTAGTCTTTTTCTGCCACAAACAGCGTTCCTATTTCTTTGCCATCTAAAATATCATAGAGCACATCTGGGTCTGATCCGTTTGCTATGAGCATATCTGTGCCGCTTTCTGTGGCAATTTGTGCTGCATGAATTTTGGTTATCATTCCGCCTGTGCCGCGGTCAGAGCCGGCATCTCCCGCAAGGGCTTCTATGGTTTTATCTATTTTTTCAACAATAGGAATAAGCTTTGCATCTTTATTCTTTCTTGGGTCGCTATCGTAGAGGCCGTCAATGTCGGATAAAATAATAAGAAGATCCGCCCCTATAAGGGATGCAACTGTGGCAGATAA
Source organism: Clostridia bacterium (assembly GCA_017437345.1). The sequence goes on from JAFSBJ010000125.1 coordinate 1,017, forward strand.
AGTATCGTTATCGCCAAATTCTATCTGCTCTGTACTTATAACATCATTTTCATTAACTATGGGAAGAACACCAAGCTCCAGAAGACGCTCAAAGGTATTGCGGGCATTCTGATGTCTTACCCTGTCGCTTGTTACATCCTTTGTTAAAAGCACCTGGGCTACATTATGATTAAACGAGGCAAAATCACGGGAATAATGATTCATCAGCTCACACTGACCAATTGCCGCAAGAGCCTGCTTATCCTTAACGCATTTTGGTTTATCCGCAAAGCCCATTTTTCCGCGGGCAACCCCTATTGCTCCTGAGGTTACCAGAACTATTTCCTTTTGACTGTTTTTAATGTCGGAAATAACCTTAACAAGCTTTTCAAAACGACGGATATTTATGCCGCCGCCATCATAGGTAAGGGTTGAGGTGCCTACCTTTATTACTATTCTTTTTGCATTTTCAAATCTGTTCATTTTTATAACCACCATACTGTTTTTGATTTTCATCCTGGCTAAAAATCTTCCGTAATTATTCACTATTCATTATTATTTATTACAACAACTCATTGCTATAATGAAACAAGGCTGCAATACAATACCCTGAAAAAGCCGCACTTTTCCTAAGGACTTGTATGTATCTTCCTCAGGTTAAAGGGCTTTTTCATAATATTGTGTTGCAGCCTTATATAACTTTCAGATTATTTTCTGAGTTCGCTTCTGCACTGCTTAACCTTATCGTTAACAGCCTTGAAATCGTTTTCAACCTTTTCTAAAATATCATCGGCAAATTTAAGAGAAGCAAGTCTGATTTCTCTGCCATCTTTCTGAGCTTTTGCAATGATTTCATTTGCATTTGCAACAGCTTTCTTGGTGATTTCGTGTTCGTCGATAAGACCTAAGATTCTGTGTTCAACCTCTTTAACCTTTGCATCAGCCTGCTTCTGAGCATCAGAAATAATTCTCTTGCTGTCTTCAGCAATAGATTTTGCAACTCTGAGTTCATCGGGAAGCTGAATGTTGATATCGTTTATAAGTGATAAAATCTGCTCCTTGTTAACAAGAGTCTTTTTAACAAATGGAATTTCAAATCCTTTGTCGATAATGTCCTGAAGTTCACTTAAAAGTTCTATAACATCTGCCATTTTAATTTCCTCCTTGGGTTTTTTTCTCAATTAGTTCTGTGATTTCGTCAATCATAAAATCAGGAACCAGCCCTTCCAGACTTGCCTTATGGCGGGCAACCTCCTTCACTATGCTTGAGCTTAAGTATGAATATTTTCCGCTGGTCATCATAAACAAGGTTTCAACATCGGGGTTGAGCTTTCTGTTCATGAGAGCCATCTGAAATTCATATTCAAAATCAGACACAGCTCTTAAGCCTTTGATGATTATATTTGAATTCTTCTCTTCTAAATAGTTTACAAGGAGCCCGGAAAAACAGTCTATCTCAACATTGGGAATGTCGGCTGTTGAACGCCTGAGCCAATCGAGGCGCTGCTCCAGAGAAAACATGGGTGTTTTTGAGCTGTTGGTCAGTATGGCAACATAAACCTTATCAAAGGTTCTGCTTGCTCTTTTTATTATATCCAGATGTCCTTTTGTAACCGGGTCGAAGCTTCCGGGATATACTGCCGCTTTCATAATGATGCCTCCAGGATATTAACACAAACTCTGCCATACTTTTATCCTTTAAAAGATTAAAGGATTTAATATCTATATGGGTGCCGCTGTCTGCTTCGCAAATGATAAGACCACCATCTTTGAGAAGGCTATATCTTTCTATAAGCTCTATCACTTCATCCAAAAGACCCATAGCATATGGCGGATCAAGAAAGATAAGGTCATAGCTTTCCTGATTTTCATAGGCTTTTTTCAGATAGTCTTTTGCATCCTGCTTAAAGAGAAGTGCCTTTTCCTGCATGCGGGCGCTTTCAATATTGGCTCTTATAATCTGGCAGGCTTTTGGATTTGCATCCACAAAAACTGCTTTTTTCGCACCCCTGCTAAGCGCCTCCAGACCAAGAGCGCCGCTTCCGGCAAAAAGATCTAAAACGCTTGCATCCCATACTCTGTCAAAGAGCATACTAAAGATTGCCTCTTTAACATTATCAAGAGTCGGGCGGGTATCGGAGCCTTCCAGGCTTTTAAGCTTTAGGCCTCTTAATGAGCCTGAAATAATTCTCACCTACATAACACTCCCATATTAAATACTTACAAATATTATAGCTATTCTTCATTTTATTGTCAATAGATAATTTAATTTTTTAAAGAAAGTGTGTTATATATATGGAATTTTTTTGGATTTTATGTTAGAATAAAATATACTATGTATAATAATGCCATTAAGGCTTTATGAAAAATCGGCAAACTCCGGAGGTAATTTATGATTTCTAAGGTAATATCAGGGGCGCTTTTCGGCCTTGAAGGATATATTATAACTGTTGAAACCGACATCTATTCTGCCCTTCCGGGAATAGATATTGTAGGTCTCCCTGACGCAGCTGTTAAAGAATCAAAGGAAAGGGTTAAATCCGCAATTAAAAACAGCGGCTACTCCATGCCCCAAAAAAGAATAGTTATTAACCTTGCTCCTGCCAACACAAAGAAAAACGGAGCATATCTCGACCTGCCGATAACAATTGCAATTCTTATTGCATCAGGGCAGCTTGTGTGCGACGGTGTGTGTGATTATCTTATTTTGGGCGAGCTTGCTCTTGATGGCAGCATAAGAAAGGCAGACGGGGTGCTTCCAATGACTATGGAAGCAAGAGAAAATGGAATTAAAAAGCTTATTGTTCCTATGGAAAATGCAAAAGAAGCGTCAGTTGTTGCAGATTCGGAAATTTATGGAGCCGGAACTCTCAGGGAGGCTGTGGAGCATTTAAGCGGAATTAAACCGATAGAAAGAGTTACCACAGATATTGATTCTCTCTTTGCCCAAAATCTTGACCTTATGGAGGATTTTTGCGATGTAAGAGGTCAGGACAGCGCAAAAAGAGCATTGGAGGTTGCAGCAGCAGGGGCTCACAACTGCCTTATGATAGGCTCTCCCGGCTCAGGAAAAACGATGCTTGCAAAGAGAATTCCATCTATCCTTCCCGACTTATCATTTGAAGAAGCTTTGGAGGTTACAAAAATATATTCTGTTGCAGGGCTTATGGGCGGAGGAAAATCCCTTATCACAACAAGACCCTTCAGAAGCCCTCACCACACAGTTTCAAATGTCAGCATAACAGGCGGAGGCTCAATTCCCCGACCGGGTGAAATAAGCCTTGCCCACAGAGGGGTGCTTTTCTTGGATGAATTCCCCGAATTCAGAAAAGACGCCATTGAAGCCATGAGACAGCCTTTAGAGGACGGAATGTTTACTGTGTCAAGAGTTGCAGGCTCAGCGACATTTCCCAGCAGCGCAATGCTTGTGGCAAGTATGAACCCATGCAAATGCGGATATTATGGCGACAGTGCAAGAGAATGTACCTGCACACCTCAGAGTATTCACAGTTATTTAGGAAAAATATCAGGGCCTATGCTGGACAGATTTGATATTCATATTCAGGTTAGCAGCGTAAAATTTGAAAGTCTGACATCCGGCGAAAAGGGTGAAAGCAGCAAAACCATTAAGGAAAGAGTTAAAAGAGCAAGAGAAATTCAGCTCGAACGATATAAAAACTACAATATATATTCAAACAGTCAGCTCACAGCTTCTATGATAGAAGAATTCTGCCGGGTTGACGAAAGAGGCAATGCTCTTTTAAAGGATGTGTTTGAAAAGCTTGGCTTAAGTGCAAGAGCACATTCAAGAATACTGAAGGTGGCAAGAACCATTGCCGATATTGCAGGTGAAAAAGATATATCCCCCCTTCATATTGCCGAAGCTATCCGCTACAGGAGCCTTGATAAAAAATTCTGGGGAGCGATTTGAGAGAAAAGATAAGAGTGAAGAGATAAGAGAAAATGAAGAAATCCGCAATAAGCGGATTTCCACCATAATTATTCATTATTCATCATTCGTTTTTCATTATATTAAACTATAAAAGGAGAATATTATGCTTAATAAAATATTTAATATTATAATTTGTGTGGGAATTCCATATATAGCCATAACCTGGTCATTTCAGCATTTAGGCACAGCCATGGGCTTTGGCGTTACTGTGCTTTGTTTTATGGCTTTGTTTTTATATTTCAGACCAAAAATCTACACAATCCTGGGAAGAAACAAATATCTTTCCGACCACGATGCCGGCTTTAAATATATGGAGAAAGCATATGAAACCGGAAGAATGAACCCACAGGATGTTCTCATTTATGCATATATGCTCATAAGAGACGGTCATCTTGTTAAAGCAGAAAGACTCATTGCCGGAACCATTCATCAGAATAAAGATAAGCTAAGCGAAAAAAATCTTCTTGCTGCTGATCTCAACACAGCAATTATTCTTTGGAAAAGAAACGACCTTCCCGGTGCTATTGAAAAAATGGAAGGAGTATATAGCACAGGCTATCGCTCCACTGTTCTCTATCAGACCCTTGGATTATTCTATATTCTTTCAGGAGATAATGAAAGGGCAAAGAACTTTATGGATGAAGCGATGGAATATAATTCAGACGATATAAGCATAAGAGACAATCTCGGATTTTTATATATTAAAATGGGAGAATATGAAAAGGCAAAGGAAATTTATGATAAAATTTTTGAAGAAACCACACCAAATTTTATTGAAGCATTTTATAACTACGCCTACGCTCTTGAACACACAGGAAATCTTGAAAAGGCTCAGAGCTATTATCAGAAGGCTCTGGGATGCCCCGAAAGATTTTTATCAACAGTTAAGCTTTCTTTGGTTGAAGCAAGTCTTTCAAGGGTTGAAGATATTTTAAATAGCAGATAAGGGGAGAAATCCTATGAAATATATTTATTTTGACTGCTATGCAGGATTCGATGTTCAGATGGCTCTGGGAAGCCTTATTGATATGAGCGGTGAAGCCGACTTAGCAAGAGAAACTGCAGAAAAAATAATAGAACCTGTAAGTCTATATAACGAACAGGTTAAAAGACAGGGAATGGACGCCCTGTTATCATATTTTGATTTTAGCTATTCAAAATGCGAAAAGACCGCTGAGCTTATTGAGAATTCTTTTCTTGACGAAAAGCTTAAGACAAAGCTTAAATCCTGGTATAAGCTTAAATCTGACGGTAAATCAGGTAATGAAATTGAAGACACAAGAGAGCTTCTTATGGCGGCTGCAGGCTTTGCAATTATTGGCTCGCTGGAGGCAGAAAAGATTTATGTCTCGGCGCTTTTTCAGGGTGGCGGAGGAGATTTTTCACCATCACCCCATACAGAGCTTATAGGCAAAATGTCGGAGCTTCCGATATATCCAAGTGCTGAACAGAAAGAAATTCTCACCCCCGGCGGCATTGCTTTTTTGAGTGTTCTCGGGGCAGAATATATGAGCCCGCAAAGTCATGATGTGATTAAATCGGGCTATGGTGCAGGGGATGATGAGCTTTCAATTCCCAATATTGTAAGAGCTATCCTGGCAAATGACGATGGAACCGAGGAGCTGTTTTTAAATTTTGAAGCGCTTATATCCGATATGCAGGCAGAAATAGGAGCAATAGCAACTGCTGGGGATAAGTAATAGTGAAGAGGTAAAAAGTATGTAACAAATCCGCATGCTGATTTGTTACTATATTATAGGAGACAAAAATGAGAATTGTTATACAAAGAGTTAAATATGCCTCCGTTACAGTTGACGGAAAGATAACAGGCAAAATAAACAGCGGAATTATGGCGCTTATAGGCTTTAAGGAAGGCGACGAGGAAAGACTTTTAAAGCCTATGGCAGAAAAAATGACAGGCCTTAGAATTTTTGAAGATGAAGACGAAAAAATGAACCTTTCTCTTGGTGATGTGGACGGGGAAATCTTGGCAATATCCCAATTTACCCTTTACGCCGACTGCAAAAAAGGAAAAAGACCTTCATTTACCGATGCTTTAAAGCCGGACAAGGCAAATGAGTTTTATGAAAAGTTTGTTAAAATCTGCGACGATTTAACCGGCAAAAAAACCCAGACCGGAATCTTTGGGGCAGATATGAAGGTTGAGCTTTTAAATGACGGGCCTGTTACAATTATTTTAGATTCTGATGAGATAGTAAAAAAACCATAAATTAAAAAGGTCAGAAACGAATCATCGTTTCTGACCTTTTTAATTTATTATTACATTATAATATACTATTTGAAAAACGCCGCAAAGCCGCCTTTTCTGATGATGGTTTTTCCGGAAAGCTTATCTGCATTATGGGATATTATTGCATCGCCGCATGAGATATATGCTTTATCTGTCATATTGATTATGGCTGAAAATATTTGAGATTTATATTTTCTTTTTATTATCATCGCCCCATTATCTTCCTCAAAGCTTATATCGCCTTTTTGAAGAGCCGGGCAGGAATTTTTCATTTTGCCAAGAGATTCAAAGAGAGCCTTTGTTTCTTCGCTTTTCTTTTCCCACTCAAAATACCTTCTGCAAAATGGGTCGCCAAAGCCTTCCATAGTTATTTCGTCGCCATAATATATGCAGGCATTTCCCGGGAGGACAAACTGCAAAAACGCGGCAACAAAAAGTCTTTCTTTTGCTCTCATCTTTTCATCATCAGAGAGGGCATACTCAGCCTGAGCTTCTTTTGTTTCAGGGAAAGTGCATCCTGATAGAGAGTTTATTATTCTTGCTGTATCGTGGGTTGATAAAAAGTTCATTAATGAATTAACACACATCGGCGGATAATTTTCGCAGATGGTCATAACCTCATAGGCAAAATCTTCACAGCTTTTATTTTGACAAACAAAATCTATTATGGCATTTTTAAAGACATAGTTCATAACAGAGTCTAATTCTGATGCCACAAAATATTTTCTTCTTTTGCCATAGCTTATTTTATTTGAGGCATCTTCCCATACCTCCCCCAAAACAAAGCTCTCTTTTTTTATTTCCTTAACTCTTTTCCTTAAAAGATAAATAAATTCGTCGGGTAGTTCATCGGCAACATCAAGGCGGAAGCCATCTGCTCCAAGATTTAGCCAATGAGCAACCACGCTATCGCTATCTCTTATTATATAATCAAGATAGCCTTCGTCCATTTCGTTTACTGCAGGAAGGGTTTCAATGCCCCACCAGGCGTCAAATTCATTTGGGTATTCTTTAAAATTATACCAGCTTCTGTAGGGTGAGGTTTCGCAAGAAGCCGCACCGTTTCCAAAGATATGCTCACTGTCAAAATAGATACTGTTGCTGCCTGTGTGGGAAAAAACACCATCTAAAATTATTTTTATTCCCATTTTATGAGCCGATTTACAAAGGCTCACAAAATCTTCCTCTGTGCCAAGCATAGGGTCGATTTTTTTATAGTCGCAGGTGTCGTAGCGGTGATTGGAATAGGCCTTGAATATGGGGTTTAAATATATTATAGATACTCCAAGAGACTTTATATAGCCAAGCTTTTTTTCTATGCCCTTTAAATTGCCACCAAAGAAATCGCTATTTAAAACCTTTCCCTGCTCATTGGGAGCAAAGGAAGGAAGGTCTGATTTGTTTTCGTGGATATAGAAAGGCTCCAGCTTCCCTGAAAGGTCACAATCACCTTCTTTATAAAATCTGTCGGGAAAAATCTGATACATAACCTTCCCCTGAAAGCTATCGGGAACAGTAAAGCTTTTTTCATAGAAGCTAAGCTGCCACATATCACCCTTGCCGATGTTGGTGTCGGCTTTTCCTTCTTTAAAAAGTTCAAAGCTGCTTTCCTTTGTGTGTATAAAAAATTTATAGAAATAAAGCCCGGCAAATTCAAGAGTGAATTTAAGGCGGAAAATGTCATACATTTCTTCTTTTCCGTCAAAGCTCATAGAGAATCTGGTCTCAACGCCTGTGTGTTCATTTATTAAAATTAAAAAAACCTCTTTTGCCATGCAAGAAGAAGGTATGTCAAGCCTTAGCCTGCATACCTCACCTGTTTTTATGCATCCAAAAGGGGTTTTGTATTTTGAGTTTTTGCTGTCATATAGAATTCTCATAATAACACCTACAAATTATTGTTTATCGCTCGATGCGATAAACAATAATAGATAAGAGTGAATAGAGAATAGTGAATAGAAACGGTTCAAAGCCGCCTATAGCGGCTTTGTTCCTATTCTCTTATCTCTTCTCTTTTCTCTGTTCACTGTTATTGTTTAATGGCATCGAGCCATTAAACAATAATTACCTGCATTTCCAGATATTTTTTGCATATTCACCTATTGCTCTGTCAGATGAAAATACACCTGCTTTTGCAATATTTGTTAGCGACATATTGCCGAATTTCATTTTATCCATATATGTGGCTGAAACTTTATCCTGAGCCTTGCAATAAGAATCAAAATCTGCAAGAGCCATATATGCATCTGCAACACCATAGGCGTTTGTTAAAAGTGATTTTGCAATATCGTCAAATCTTGCTCCCAAAACATTTGATGTGAGCATATCAAGGACAGATTGCAATTCGGGGTTGTTTCTTGTGTAGTCAAGGGGTGAATAGCCTTTTTTCCATAATTCATCCACCTCGTGAGATTTTAAACCAAATAGGAAGATATTATCCTCACCCACATTTTCAAATATTTCAACATTGGCACCATCAAGAGTTCCGATGGTTACAGCACCATTTATCATAAGCTTCATATTACCTGTTCCCGATGCTTCTTTTCCCGCAATTGAAATCTGCTCGGATATATCTGCCGCAGGAATAATTTTTTCAGCAAGAGAAACTCTGTAGTCTTCAATAAACACGACCTTGATTTTTTCTCTGGCTTGCGGGTCGTTATTTATTGTATTGGAAACTGCAACAATAAGACGGATAATCTGCTTCGCCATAAAATATCCGGCAGATGCCTTTGCCGCAAAGATAAAGGTTCTGGGGGGAATATCAAGATTGGGATTATCCTTTATCATATTATACATTCTTAATATTTGGAGTACATTTAAAAGCTGACGCTTATATTCATGAAGACGCTTAATCTGAATGTCAAATATAGAATCGGGGTCAACATTTATTCCGTTTGCCTTTGAAATATAGTCGGCAAGGCGGATTTTATTGTTGCGTTTTATTTTTGCAAGATTGTCGATAACTTCTCTGTCGCCATGGAATTCTAAAAGCTTTTCAAGCTCAGTTGAATCCTTTTTAAAGCCTTTTCCGATAAGGCTTTCAAGATATGAGGTGAGTTCCGGGTTAGACTGACAAAGCCATCTTCTGTAGGCAATACCGTTGGTAACATTGGTGAATTTTGAATTGTCAATATTATAGTAGTCACGGAAGATGCTCTCGATAAGAATATTTGAATGGAGCTTTGAAACACCATTTATCTTATGACAGCAGGCAAGACAAAGATTTGCCATTCTGATTTCACCATGGGCAATAACTGCCATATAGTCGATTTTTGCAAAATCTCCGGGATAGATTTCGTGAAGCTTCTGAAGAAGACGACGGTTGATTTCAGCCACAATCTGATAGATTCTGGGGAGCTGCGGTGAAAACATCTGCTCGCTC
>JAFSBJ010000126.1 GCA_017437345.1 Clostridia bacterium
ACGAACCATCGGGTAAATCACTCTATATCCCCCTATTTTCAAGGTATTTCAGATAAAATTAAAAAAAAAAAAGTAACAATATGGATTTCGTCATAAGTAAAGGTAACAACCCGATGGTTGGTATGACTGTTGCTGTGGCTGTTGCAGTTCAGGAAGCAATGAATAAATAAGCAATATCAAGGCTTTCAAGGGATTTGTGTTAGAAATAACACAAATCCTTTTTTTACTGTATAGGAATATGCGTTCCTATACAGTAAAAAAATTGATTATATTGTCGTGCATTTTTTTTGAAAAGCTTTGCAAAGCGGTTAAAACTCCTTTGTAAAGCTTTTTTGTTGAAATATAACATTAAGTATGTTAGAATGGATTTACAATATAAATTCAGGGGGATACAAATGAAAAAGGCAATAGCAGTATGGATTGTTGCATTTATTCTTTTTTGGGTTTATGCAGGGCTTTTTTTCTATTATAACAGTGAGGAAACAAAGCCTGCAAAGGGTGATGTGGTTATTTCGTCATCATCAGGTGAAGATATTAAAGATGATACCATATATATTAACATTTCATCTGTTGGCGACTGCACCCTGGGAGTTGACATCAACGGACTTGGTGGCGGCTCATTTGATGATGAATTTGAAAAAAGTGGAAAGAAATTCTCTCATTTTTTTGAAAATGTTGAGCCAATTCTTAAAAAAGACGATTTGACCATAGTCAATTTTGAAGGAACGCTTTCGGAAAATGGCGAAAGGCAGGAAAAGCAATATGCTTTCAGGGGAAATCCGCAATATGCAAAAATATTAAGCGAAGGCTCTGTTGAAGCGGCAAACCTTGCAAACAATCATTCAATGGATTATGGCGAGATAGCTTTCAACGATACAAAAAAGCATCTTAACGATAGCGGCATCAAAACCTTTGGCAAGAATGAATTTGAGATTATAAACATTAAAGGCATTAGATTTGGTCTTATTGGCACAAGCCTTTTAACCTATGCTGAAAGGGTTAATTTTCCAAAGGTGATGGAAAATCTCAAGCTTGAAAAACCGGATATTATAATTGCAAGCTTTCATTGGGGGGAAGAAAACGAAACAAGCCCCACAGCTGACCAGATACAATTTGCGCACCAGGCAATTGACCTTGGAGCCGACCTTGTTTTGGGGCATCATCCCCATGTGCTTCAGGGAATTGAAAAATATAATGGGAAATACATAGTCTACAGCCTTGGTAATTTCTGCTTTGGCGGAAACAGAAGCCCGAAAGACAAAGATACAATGATTTTCGGCTACACATTCTGTTTTAAATATGGCGAAAGAATTCACGAAAATGAAACAGCAAGCATTATCCCCTGCTCTATCTCTTCTGTAAGCGGCAGAAACGATTTTAAGCCAAGTTTGCTTAAAGGTGATGAATATGACAGGGTAAAGGAAAAAATCATTAAATTATCTGAAAATTTTGATGGGATAAGGGATATTTGCTTTATCAGCAAATGACAAACCGATGCAGAAAAATTCTGCATCGGTTTTTAAAAACAAATCGCTATGTGTTCCTGTTCTGGTAAGATACAATATTAATTCGTCGCCTGAAATTTCATATATCAACAACCAATCCGGCGTAATATGACATTCTCTGCACCCTATATATTCACCCATAAGATTATGATCTTTATTCTTTTCCGGTAGTTGTTCCCCGTTTGCAAGTTTCCTGATAACATCAGTAAGAAGAGAAATATTGTATCCTCGCTTCTCAATTCGTTTTAAATCTTTTTGAAATTTGGTAGTAGGTCTGATTAAATACATTAATTTAATAGCTCCTTCATCATACCGTCAACATTTGTATATGTTTTTCCTAAAGAAGGATTATTTTTCATTGCCTCCACTTCTTCTATCGCTTCAATTGTTTCTTTTGTTGCAATATCCCCCGCTGCGGTAAATATGAAATCGGGATCATCATCCGAAGCGAATTTATATAGTAATGCCCCGCCATTTTCTAAAGCGTTTCTGGCCTGTTGCGAATTCAAATATCTCGGCTCGTCGTGTTTGTTAAATGTTGTAAGATTTACAACATTTCT
>JAFSBJ010000127.1 GCA_017437345.1 Clostridia bacterium
CAAGGACTCTTGCAAGCTGAGTTTCAGTTACGATTTTGGTTGGCATTATATTTAAAATGGCTATTTTAAGAGGACGGATATCCTGACTGAGAGCTCTTTTTTCTGTCATACAAAAAATATTTTCTCCGCGGAGTATGCTATTTGCAGGAAGATCTTCCGGGATTTTAATTGGCATTTAGCTCGCCTCCTTATATTATAATTGTCGTTTAAATGATACATTACTCTTTGAGATACATCGCCATATAAGCGCTATATTAATTTATTGTATCAAACTTTTTATGATTTTTCAAGGCTATAAGCCAACATTGTTGCTTCATATGTTGAATTTATTGTGATATTCTTTACATTTTTTTCATTTTGTGCTATAATTACAGTTAATTTTAAAAAACGGATGTGATGGATTTTGGCATTTAAAGTTAATTTCAACGGTCAGACATTAGGAGAAGAAATAGCTAATTCTGTGTCTCATGGTGTGGGAGCGCTTTTGGCAATAGCCGGAACGGTTGTTATGATTGTGACAGCTTGCTTCACAAGCGATGCTATGGGAATTGTTAGCGCTGCATTATATGGATTTTTTACTATTCTGCTTTATCTTTTCTCAACTCTTTATCATTCAATAACAAACACAAGAGCAAAGAAGGTTTTTCAGATATTTGACCACTGCTCAATATTTCTGATGATTTTAGGCTCATATATTCCACTGTGTCTTTGTCTTATAAGAGGGGCTGTTGGCTGGGTTCTTTTTGGAATTACTGCCGGTCTTTCGGTTGTTGGAATTGTGTTTAATTCAATTGATTTAAAAAAATGGCACAGACTTTCCATGGTGTTATATGTTATTATGGGTTGGTCGGCTGTTTTTGTTTTCGGTGAGGTTATAGCAAAGGTACCGCTTAAGGGAATTATTCTTCTTGTGGGCGGAGGAATAAGCTACACTCTGGGAATAATATTCTTTACCAAAGACAAGATAAAATATATGCATTATGTGTGGCATTTATTTGTTTTGATGGGAACGATACTTCAATATTTCTTTATATTATTTTATGTTATTCCGCAATAATTTCTTCAAAAAAGTAAATCAGGTGTAAAAAGCTCTTATAAGTTTTTTACACCTTTTTTTATTATAGATTTAGAAACACTTTAGCAAAATTAAAATAAACCAGAAGAGATAGTGCATCAACTATAGTTGTGATAAATGGGCTTGCCATAACTGCCGGGTCGAAGCCTATTTTCTTTGCGGCAATGGGGAGAGTTGAACCAACAAATTTGGCAATAAAAACTGTTACTATAAGGGTGAGACTTACTACAAGCGATACCCACAGTGCGCTCTGACCATCGGAGATGATTGCAGCTCTGTCGATAATCATCATTTTAGCAAAATTTACAACTGCCAGGGTGATACCGCAGAGAAGGGCTACCCTACACTCCTTGAAAACTATTTTAAGTATATCCTTCATTTCAACATCGCCAAGAGAAAGGCTTCGGATAATGGTTACGGATGACTGTCCGCCGGAATTACCTCCGGTATCCATAAGCATAGGTATGAAAGATGTTAAGATAACACAGCTTGCAAGAGCTGATTCAAAGGATGATATTATGCTTCCTGTGAAGGTGGCAGACACCATTAAGAGAAGAAGCCACGGAATTCTTTGTTTCCATGTTTCCCAGACGCCTGTTTTGAGATAGGTTTTTTCTGAAGGGATAATAGCCGCCATTTTTTCAA
>JAFSBJ010000128.1 GCA_017437345.1 Clostridia bacterium
AGCATTTGAATATTTTTTTGCTGTTTCGGGCAGCCAATATTTGAAATCAGGCATAAAAATATCAATGGTATCTTCAAGATTGGATATTATATCTTCATTTTCATAGCCGCTTGTGTTATATACAATAGGGATTTTTAAGCCATTTTCTCTTGCAAGCCTTACTGCATTTATTATTTTTTCGCTATAGTGGGTAGGTGTTACAAGATTTATATTATTTGCATTTTTTTCCTGAAGCTCAAGAAAAATCTGAGAAAGTCTTTCTACGCTTATTCTCTTGCCAAAGACCTCATGGGCAATATCTGTATTCTGACAAAAAACGCAGCCCATATTGCAGCCAGAAAAAAACACAGTTCCCGAGCCTTCCTCACCTGATATGCAGGGTTCTTCCCAAAAATGAAGAGCGGCTCTTGAGACCATAATATCAGAGGGAGCTTTGCAGTATCCTTTATTACTGCTTCTTTTGGCGTTGCATTTTCTGGGGCAAAGATTACATCTATCTTCCATTTTATAAAACTCCAAGACCTTCAAGAAGAATTTTAAGCCCTATGAGAATAAGGATTACTCCTCCCGAAATCTCTGCTTTTTTCTTGAATCGTGTGCCGAATTTATGCCCCACAACAACACCTGCAAATGCAATTATAAAGGTTGTTATTCCGATAACTAAGATATTTACACATATATTTGTGTTTTTATAAAATGAAAATGTTATTCCCACAGCCAAAGCATCTATGCTTGTTGCCACAGCCATTATAAAAAGCTCTTTGAAATTAAGCTTATTATCCACAGGACACACTATTTCCTCATTGTCGGACGATAAAGTATCCCAGAGCATTTTGCCGCCTATATACAAAAGCAAAAGAAAGGCTATCCAGTGGTCTACAGCTGTTATATATTTTTCAAAAAAGGTTCCAAGGAAAAAGCCAGTAAGAGGCATAATTGCCTGAAAGCCGCCAAAGAAAAGAGCAATAATAACAGCCTGACGGTAGTTAATTCTTTTCATGCATAACCCCTTACACACAGACACCGCAAAAGCATCCATTGCAAGACCTATGCCGATTAAGAAAATATCTGTAAAGTTCATATACTGTCTCCCAAAGATTTAATTAAAAGAATGTTGCTATTTCCTGCTCAGGAACAACCGATTTTTCTGCTTCAATAATTTTAAGCACGGGGCCAACCTTTCCGTAAAGCTCGTGATGCTCCATAGATATTTTGGCAGTAATGATTGCCCAGTCTTTATTTTTAAGATTTAATTCCTGCGGCATACCAACACACACAAGACCTTTAAACTCTATATCATCAATACAACATGTCATAACATGGCGTCCGCAGATGGCTGTTCCATCTTTCATTCTTTTGTTTATTCCGCAGATGCCCTTGAATTTAACTGTTTTTCCATTATATTTTTTAACATCCTCGGCAAAATCTCTGAACCACAAAGCATAGTCGCGGTCTTCTATTTCAATAACCGGGGCGTCAACATCAAATGGAAGAGGGTCCTCTTCATTATCATATTCAAGTCTGCCATCAGCATATTCATAGGCTATGTTTATCCGGCGGGAAACTCCTCTTATTATTTTATGAATCATTTCCTTATCGGGGTTTGAGTCTGCACGGTTTAAAACAATAAGCTCTGAGTTTGTGAGCTTATCTACCACAAGGCTTCTCATATTTGCATTATAGCTTTCAAAGGTGGAGCTGTCTGCAAAGAAAAGCTGCTGATAAACAAGCCAGTTGGCAGGGAGAGCTTCATAGAGCTTATCCAGAGTCCACATTCCGTTGTATTCAATGACAATCATTGTGGCTTTATATTTTTTCTCAAGGTGAACAAGGTTTTTCCGGGTTAATTCTGAAACATCTGATATTTCTTCTATAAAAACATTGCTTCCGCCATTTGGGAATGATGATTTTTCATATTCCTCCTCACCATCTTCACACATTATAAGAAGGATATTCTCCCCCTGGTTGAAGCGATCGTCGGAAAGGGTTTCCTGAATGCTTTTTGTTTTGCCCGATTCAAGAAAGCCTGTAAAAAGATAAACAGGAATTTCGGTAGCCATAGCTTAGATTCACTCTTTTCTTAGTTAAATAATTTTTTGATTTCTTCTTCGTTGATTTTTGAACCAATAACGCAAATTCTGCCTATAACTGCAGCACTTCCTTCTCTGACATCGGGTTCGTCGGGAACATAGTCAAAGTGAATCCACTTTCCGCAAACGCACTCAACTATCCCCTTTGCACGAAGGATTGTGCCATATTTTTCAAAATCTGAAAGTGCATCAAGAGCTTCTTTAATCTGCTCTTTGGTGAATTTCTTTGTAGTTTCTGTACCCCAGCTTGTAAACACATCATCTGCGTGATGATGGTGATGGTGGTCGTGGTCATGACAGCTGCAATGCTCATCGTGATGGTGATGCTCATGGCAATCGCAATGCTCATCGTGATGGTGATGCTCATGGCAGTCGCAATGCTCATCGTGGTGGTGATGCTCATGGCAATCGCAATGCTCATCATGATGGTGATGCTCATGATGACTATGAGCGCTTTCATCTTTTAATTTTTCTATTTCAGCTTCAAGAGTATTTTTCTTTTCCATTGCAAGAAGAATTTCTGAGCCTGATATTTTATCCCAGGGAGTTGCAACAATAACTGCATCGCTGTTATGCTCCTTTATAAGCTCTATTGCTTTTGATGTTTTTTCATCTGTTGCAGAATCTGTGTGGCTAAGAATGATGGCGCTTGCATGCTCTATCTGATCATTGAAAAACTCACCGAAATTTTTCATATACATTTTGCATTTATTGGCATCAACAACTGTTGTGAATGCATTAAGCACAGCATCCTCTGCCTCTACCGCCTTAGCCGCCTTTATAACATCAGAA
Organism: Clostridia bacterium; assembly: GCA_017437345.1. The sequence continues at coordinate 2,883 of JAFSBJ010000128.1, forward strand.
AGCTTTCCAACACCCGAGGGTTCAATAAGGATTCTGTCGGGAGCATATTCGGAAAGCACCTTTTTAAGAGCCTTGCCAAAATCACCCACCAAAGAACAACAGATGCACCCTGAATTCATTTCATTAACTTCTATTCCGGCATCCTGCATAAAGCCACCGTCTATGCCGATTTCGCCGAATTCATTTTCTATTAAAACCAATTTTTCGCCCTTATAGGCTTCTGTTATGAGTTTTTTAATAAGTGTGGTTTTTCCGGCACCAAGAAAGCCTGAGAAAATGTCAATTTTTGTCATTTTAAAGCACATCCTTTTTAAATTTATATATTCAAACCAAAAGCTATCAATCTAACATATTATTATATAACAATATAAGGATAAAGTCAAATAAAACTAAAGCAGCTGCAACGCTTTTTCGTTGCAACTGCTTTGGTTGGTAAATTATTGTTTATCGCTCGACGCGATAAACAATAATAGATAAAAGTGAATAGAGAATAGTGAATAGAAATGGTTCAAAGCCGCCATTAGCGGCTTTGTTCCGATTCTCTTCTCTCTTATCTCTTCTCTCTTCACTGTTA
>JAFSBJ010000129.1 GCA_017437345.1 Clostridia bacterium
GCGACGAATGTATAGAAGCATGCAGCGAAATACTCGAAGGCGACTATCGTGAATTTGAAGAAGCGGCAGGGGCAGGCTTTGATTTTACAGAGCTTCCCAAGCCTGTAGATATAAAAAATATTTTGGATATGTATGTTGTGGGGCAGGATGCAGCAAAAAAAAGCCTTGCTGTTGCAGTTTATAACCACTATAAGCGCATAAGCAAAAAAACAGCCGACGAAGATGTGGAGCTTCAAAAGAGTAATATTCTTATGATAGGGCCCACAGGCTCCGGAAAAACTCTCCTTGCCCAGACCTTAGCCAGAATTATTGATGTTCCTTTTGCCATTGCAGATGCCACCTCATTAACTGAGGCAGGCTATGTTGGTGAGGATGTTGAAAATATTCTCTTAAAGCTTATTCAGGCAGCCGATTATGACATAAGCCGGGCAGAAAAAGGTATTATATATATTGATGAAATAGATAAAATAGCCCGCAAATCCGAAAACCCCTCCATCACCCGAGATGTTAGCGGCGAAGGTGTTCAGCAGGCACTCTTAAAGATTCTTGAAGGAACAGTTGCTTCCGTTCCACCCCAGGGTGGAAGAAAGCATCCTCAGCAGGAATTTATTCAGATAGACACAACCAACATTCTCTTTATCTGCGGCGGAGCTTTTGACGGAATAGATAAAATCATAGAAAGCCGCACAGGTAAAAAAGTCCTGGGCTTTGGTGCTGAAATAAAATCTCAGTCCCAGAAGCAGGTTGGTGAAATCTTAAAGGATATTCAGCCTCAGGATCTTTTAAAATTTGGACTTATTCCCGAATTTATCGGCAGACTTTCTGTTAATGTAACTTTAGATTCTCTTGATGAAGAAGCTCTTGTAAAGATTTTAACAGAGCCAAAAAATGCTCTTATAAAGCAGTATCAGAAGCTCCTTTCCTATGATGATGTTGAGCTGGAATTTTCCGAAAAGGCAATCTGTGCAATTGCCAAAAAAGCAATAGAATTAAAAACAGGTGCCAGAGGTCTTCGCTCAATTATGGAAGAAACAATGAGTGATATAATGTTTAATGCTCCGTCTGACGAAAGCATCAGAAGCGTGAAAATCACAGAAGCTATGGTTAATCCTGTAAAATCAAAGGAATTAAAAACTTCATCCGATAATGTAAAGAAGCTTTCATTATCTGTTAAGAAAGATGCATAAATAATATAAAATCCGTTTTCTCGATTTAATCCCGAAAAAACGGATTTGTTGTATATTAAATCATACTACCGGTGATATTATGAAACAAAGAATCTTCCACATCCCCATTTTCGTTCCCCATAAGGGCTGCCCCCATGACTGCGTTTTTTGTAATCAGAGGAAAATAACAGGCAGAGTTAAAGAAACTACAGTCGATGATGCAAAAAAAATAATAGAATCCCACCTTGAGTCAATAGAAAAATATAATCAAAAAGGAAGCTATAAGGCAGAAATTGCATTTTTTGGCGGGAGCTTTACAGCCATTGAAGAAGAAAAACAAACAGAGCTTTTAAAGCTTGCCAATAAATATGTTTTGTCTGGAAGGGTAAGCGGCATCCGCTGTTCCACAAGACCTGATGCAATAGACGAAGCTATCGTTTCAAATTGTAAAGCCTATGGAGTCACAGCAATTGAGCTTGGTGTTCAGTCAGCTGATGAAGAGGTCTTATCTCTTAGCGAAAGGGGACATAGCTTTAGTGATGTTGAAACTGCATCAGAGCTTATAAAAAAATATGATATAGAGCTTGGTCTTCAGATGATGACAGGTCTCCCGGGAGATACAAATGAAAAATCTATAGCAACAGCTAAAAAGATTGCAAATCTTATGCCAAAAAATGTCCGCATTTATCCAACCCTTGTTATGGAAGATACCCGTCTTATGGAAATGTATAAAAAAGGTGAGTATCAGCCTCAGAAGCTGGAAGACGCAGTTATCCTTGCAGCAGATATAGCACAAATTTTCATAGAGAAAAACATTGAGATTCTCAGAATATCTCTCCAGACAACCGACGGAGTAAATGAAAAAACTGTTATTGGCCCTTATCACGCGGCTTTTGCAGAGCTTGTATATTCCGAAATTGAAAAAAGAAAAATTGAAGCTCACATTATAAAAAATAATCTTTCCGATTGCACTCTTGAAATAGCAAGCGATAAGCCATCACAGCTTATAGGACATAAAAAATCAAATAAAATATATTTCAAAAATAAATATAATATAGATTTAACTGTCACGCCCCGATAACCGGGCGTGATTTTTTTGAAAAATTAATTCTTGCCAAAGTATTATCTTTGTGGTAGTATTGTATTAAGTATATTTATGTACAAAAGAATGTTTTTTGAGGTGTATAAGCTTGTATTTAAAAGGCGTAGAAATGCATGGATTTAAATCCTTTGCAGATAAAATAGAACTCGAATTCGGTCAGGGTATAACCACTATCGTAGGCCCCAATGGAAGCGGAAAGAGCAATATTTCCGATGCTATCCGCTGGGTTCTGGGTGAGCAAAGTGCCAAGAGTCTTCGTGGCGGCAATATGCAGGATGTCATTTTTGCCGGCACACAAAAAAGAGCCCCCCTTGGCTTTGCCCAGGTTTCCATTATTCTTGATAATAAGGATAAAACCTTCAAGATAGACTATGAAAAAATAAAGGTTACCCGTCGTGTGCATAGAAGCGGTGAAAGTAATTATCTTATAAATGATAAGGAATGTCGACTTAAGGATATTCACGAACTCTTTATGGACACAGGCATAGGCCGCGAAGGCTATTCTGTAATAGGTCAGGGTAAAATTGATCAGATTCTTTCATCAAAGGCAGAAGAAAGACGAAACATCTTTGAAGAAGCATCCGGAATAACCAAATATAAATATCGCAAGGCAGAATCAGAGAAAAAGCTTTTGCAAACTGAAGATAACCTGACTCGTATAAGAGACCTTTTGTCCGAATTGGAAGCTCAGGTAGGCCCATTGGAGGTTCAGTCCAGAAAAGCAAGAAAATATCTTGATTTAAGAGAAGTTTTAAAAGGCCTTGATATTAATATTTCAATCCGTAATATTGATAAACTCCGCGAAACTCTTTCTGAGGGAAAATCAAAATTCACCGTAGCCTTTAATCAGCTTGCCGATGAAAAAAATAAGCTTTTAAGCCTTGAAACCGCCATAGAATCCGAAACCTCATCTCTTGGTGAATTAAATGAAAAAATAACAGCTCTAAGACAGCAAAGCTTTGATATCGAAAAAAACAGCGGCACTCTTTCAGGCAGAATAGAAATATTAAAAAACAATATAGAAAATAATAACTCAAATAAAAAGCGTCTGGCTGATGAAATAGATGCTATAAATCTTGCTTCCAAAAAGGCCAATGAAGATGTTTTGTCAATAGAAAAAGAAATAGAAGCTATCAAAGAAAATAAAAAGCTTCTTGAAGAAAAGGTTGCAGGTCATGACAAAACTCTTTCTTCCATCGATCAGAATATCTCAGAGCTTCTAGCCCAGACAGACGCCCTTAAAGAAGCACTTTCTATGAAGCTTTCCGAAATTTCTTCATCAAAAACAAAAATCTCCAGCCTTGAAATGCTTATAAAGAATTTTGATGAAAGAAAAAAAGATCTTAAAAATGAGCTTCAGGTAAAAAAGGAAGCTCTTGAGAGTGCAGAGCAGGCAAAAGCTTCTTTAGAAAAAAGCAAAGAAGAAATCCAAAGTAAAAAACAGACAGCTCAGAATAAACTCGAAAAATTAAAAGGTGAATATTTTGAACTCACCGATAAACTCAATAAAGCCAAAGAAGAACAGAATGCCCTTGTTGCAAAATGCAACGATAAGGAATCAAGAAAAACAGTTCTTGAAGATCTCGAGCGGGGATATGAAGGCTATGCAAAGAGCGTAAAAAATATTCTTTCTTCCGGAATAAAGGGCGTTCATGGTGTTGTGTCAAAGCTTATTGAGGTTGATGCAAAGTATGTAACTGCGGTAGAAATCGCTCTTGGAGCAGGTCTTCAGAATGTTGTTGTAGACGATGAAGCCTGTGCTAAAAAATGCATAAACTATCTTAAGGAAAATCGTCTTGGAAGAGCAACCTTCCTTCCCCTCACATCAGTTAAAGGAAACGATTTGAAGGATGTTCCCAAAACAGCAAAAGGCTATGTTGGCATAGCATCCGAGCTTGCAAAATGTGATGAAAAATACCGCGAAATAATAAAAAGCCTCATCGGGCGTACAATAGTTATAGACAATATGGATAATGCTGTTGAGCTGGCAAAGAAAACCGGATATAAATTCAAGATGGTAACTCTCGACGGTCAGCTTATAAATCCCGGTGGTTCTCTCACGGGCGGAAGCATCAACAAAACCCAGAGTCTACTTAGTCGTAGTAAAGACATTGAAGCTCTTTCAAAAGAAATAGAAAAGCTCAGAGACATAATCGATGATAACGACGATACAATTGCAGAGTATAATTCGGAAATCAAAAAGATGGCAACTCTCAAGGAAAGCCTTGATTCAGAGCTTAATCAGGCAGAAAGAGAAAGTGTCAGAATTTCTTCCGAATTTACCAATAACGAAAGAATAATCTCTGAGCTAACACGCAATATCAGCACAATAACCGACGAAAGCGGCTCGGTTCTTGGTGAAATTGAGGATATTGAAAAACAGAAAGAGGCAACAGAAAGCTCCTTGCTTCTTATGGAGGAAGATGTTAAAGCTGTCCGCGAAAAGATAGAAGAAGCTCAGGCAAAAGGAATTGAAGCCACGGAAAAAAGAGAAGAATTTGTAAAATCTGTAACAGACGACAGAATCCTTCTTGCCAATGCCGATAAAGATATTGATCTTTTAAATGAAAGAATAACATCCATCATTCAGGCAAAGGAAAATTCTCTTTTGAATATTGAAGCAAAAAATTCTGAAATAGCCCAATTCGACAAACAGAATGAGCTTATTTCAGATGAAATAGCCTTAGTTGAAGAAGAAATAAAATCCGCCAGAGAAAACACAGGCGAGCTTGCCGAAAAAATATCCTATGGCGAAAAAGCATATGAAAAAGCTTCTGTGAGCCTTAAAGAAAATCAGAAAAAATTAAAAGAGCAGAATGAAACCATATATCTTCTTCAGCTTGAAGTGTCAAGAATAGAAAACCGCAATTCCAAAACAGAAATGGAAATTGAGGTTATAACAAATAAGCTCTGGGATGAATATGAGCTGACCTATAATGCCTCACTTCAATATAAGATTTCCGATTTTAATATGACAGAGTCACAGAAAGAAGCGGCATCGCTTCGTGCTCAGATAAAATCCCTGGGTAATATCAATATTGATTCAATTGAGCAGTATAAAGAAGTAAAAGAAAGGTTTGATTTTCTTTCTGCCCAGAAGCAAGACCTTGATGAAACAAAGGCAAAGCTTGAAGACATTATAAGAGAAATGCAAAGTATAATGGTAAAGCAGTTTAAGGAAAGCTTTGAAATTATCCGCGAAAAATTTGATGTTGTGTTCAGAGCTCTTTTCGGTGGCGGTGCAGGCAGACTTTCTCTTTCTGATCCCGATAATATTTTGGAAAGCGGAATCGACATAGAGGTTCAGCCGCCGGGCAAAAAACTGCAGAATATGATGGCTCTCTCGGGTGGTGAAAAAGCTCTTTCGGCAATTGCCCTTCTGTTCTCTGTGTTGGAAGTCCGCCCGACTCCTTTCTGTATTCTCGACGAGGTTGAAGCAGCTCTTGACGATAACAATGTTTATCGTTTTGCCGACTATATCAGAAAATACAGCGAGAAAACACAGTTTATAGTTGTAACTCACCGTAGAGGAACAATGAAAGCTGCCGATATTATGTATGGTGTAACCATGCAGGAAAAAGGTGTATCAAAGCTTCTGAAATTAAAGTTTGAAGATCTGGAGGACTATAATTAATGGCATTTAAAGATAAATTCGGTAAAATTTTTGGCTTTGGTGTACAGGAGCAGGAAGCAATAGAAGCCGAAGAAATAATTTCAGAATCAGACAATATAGAAATAACCCCCGAATCCAAACCCGAACTTAAAGAGCCTGAGGATTTGAATTCAGAAGAAAATGCAGATGTATTGCCTGCTTTTGAAGATGAAGAAGAAAAAACGGGCTTTTTTGCCAAGCTTAAAAGTGGTCTTGGGAAAACAAGGGCATCAATAAATGATAAGCTTGATTCTGTTTTAAAGGCATTCAAAAAGGTTGATGAAGAACTTTTTGAAGAGCTTGAAGAAGCTCTTATTATGGCAGATGTTGGCGTTGATACCTCTCTTTATATAATTTCCGAATTAAGAAAAAAGGTTAAGGAAAATAAAATAATCGAAACTGAGGATGTTAAAAAAGCAATAGAAGAGATTATTTCAGATATTCTTTCAGAAAATAGTAATTCGCTTTCTCTTGAAACCTCACCTTCGGTTGTAATGGTAATAGGGGTAAATGGCGTAGGGAAAACCACATCTATCGGTAAGCTTGCATCAAGGCTCACTTCCTCCGGAAAAAAGGTTATCTTAGGCGCTGCCGATACCTTCCGCGCCGCTGCCATAGATCAGCTCGACATCTGGGCAAAAAGATCGGGCATAGATATCATAAAGCATCAGGAAGGGTCAGACCCTGCCGCAGTTGTTTTCGACACAATTGCCGCGGCAAAGGCAAGAGGCTGTGATGTTATTATTTTAGATACAGCAGGCAGACTCCACAACAAGAAGAACCTTATGGATGAGCTTGAAAAAATATCAAGGGTGATTGAGCGTGAGCTTCCTTCGGCATCAAGAGAAACACTTCTTGTTCTTGATGCAACTACAGGGCAGAATGCGGTTACCCAGGCAAAGCTTTTCTGTGAAAGTGCTTCCATCACGGGCATAATTCTCACAAAGCTTGACGGAAGTGCCAAGGGCGGAATTGTTCTTGCCATATCTCATGAACAAAATATTCCTGTAAAGCTCATCGGAGTTGGCGAGGGAATAGACGATCTTCAGGATTTCGACAGTGAAGCATTTGCAAAAGCAATGTTTACAGAATAATTATAAGTCATCTTTTGTTGCACAGATAAATATCATAATCAGGTGGTGTTTAATATGCGTGCTAAGGTTTCAACAAGAAAAAGGCTTATAGCAATTATTATAGCTTCGGTTATACTTCTCGCATTATTAATTTTTATAATAGTGAAGATGAGCGCCCTGACAAAAGACATTCTCAATAATGACAATATAACAGGGAGCGTAGATTGCGTAGCTGTTAAAACTTTTGATGATGACATATCAAAAACAATTTCTTTATTTGCCCCGGATATCATAATATCCAAAGAGATTGCAGGGGAGATAGAAAAAAACAAGAGTGAATTTTGTATTGTAAATCTGAGATATAATTTTATAAATAACACGGGTAAAGATATTTCTGATTTTTCTATGGAAATAAGTCCTGTGGAAAATTCTAAGATTAAGTTGTATGCTTATTCTCCTTTGAAACTGGAAGATAAATCTGATAATATATTTATCTTTTCTCAGAGCATAGTTATGAAGAAATCTCATCTCGACAGCAAATATTTTACCGATGAACTCCCGCTCAATTTTGAGGCAAATCTAAGATATGTTTTCTCATATAAAATGGCAGGACAAACAGGAGAAAAAGCTCTTAAATTCACCACAGTCAAACGAGAAGAAGAAATTGATGAATATGAGCTTCTTTTTGAAAATGAAGAAAAAAGCGATGCCTCAGATGGTGATGAGTGATAATAAATAATATAATCCTGTCTGTGCTACATGGTTTTTTTAACTGTTTTTAAC
>JAFSBJ010000130.1 GCA_017437345.1 Clostridia bacterium
CAAAAGCATAATTTTCATTAAACTTCCCTAGCGATCTTACTCTTGAATCATAAAAGAAATTTGAACTGACCATTTTATCTACTTCCTTTTGAATTTTGTTTTTCTTTTAACTTATATCAGAGATTTTTCAGATAGTTTTTAACAAGCTCTTCTAAAATCTCATCACGCTCAAGCTTGCTGATTAAAACCCTTGCGTTATTATAGCTTGTGATAAAGGTGGGATCATCAGACATCAAGTATGCAACAATCTGACTTATTGGGTTATAGCCCTTCACCTTAAGTGCATCATAAACAATGGAAAATGTGTCTTTAACACGCTTTTCGTTTATACTCTCAGCACTTATTTTTACTGTTTCGTTTTTAAAATCCATAATTTTGCACCTTCTTTATTTTAAAACTAAAAATCATTCTATCATAAATTATTAAATTTATCAAGTTATTTTCTGAGCGCTCCCATTTGCTTGAGGGATGATATGATTGCATCAGATATTGCCTGTGCAATTTTCTGTTTTCCTGTTGGACTTTCAAGATGGGCTCTGTCCGTTGGGCAGGTTATGAATGCACATTCAACAAGAACTGCAGGCATAACTGTCTTTTTTAAAACAACTATTCCCGGGCTTTCAACAATGCCCCTATCATATAGTCCGGTGGCGTCGACCAGTTCATCCTGAATATTCTGTGCAAGTTGTTTGCCTGTTATGCCATAATCGCTGGCAGATTCCAGACCGGAATATAAAACGCAGACACCGTTGGCTTTACTGTTTGTGAAAGCATTATTATGAATACTCACAAAAAGACACGCACCTGAATTATTGGCAATATCACATCTGGCAAGAAGGTCATTTAATTCATCTTCACCAAAGGCAACATCTGTTGTTCTTGTCATTATGACATCTACGCCATTTTGGGTAAGGATATTATTTATTCTTGATGAAATATCAAGACACACATCCTTTTCATATAATACCTCATTACCATTTTCATCTGTTCCCACAGCACCGGGGTCATAGCCTCCGTGTCCGGGGTCTATAACAACGACGGGAGTGCCTGAATACACTATTTTCGGTTTTTCCTTTTCAGCTGAGCTTGATGTGTTATTTTCTTTTCCGCTATTTTCTTCATCACCCGGATTTTTGCCAGAGTCATTTTTGTTGTCATTACCACTTGTGACTGTAATTTTGCAGTTTTTTTCGGATATATAGCTTATCTGATATTTACATTCTTCTTTTGTTTCAACAACTATTCTGGTGAACTCCTCATGGCTTGCCCATCTGACTTCTGAAAAAACATCGGACTCAGTCTTTTCATTTCCATCGGCAACAAGACAGTTTGTTCCATAAAAATCAAATATGAGCCTGTGTGGGTCAGATAGTGTCATAACCTTTGGGGTGACTTTTTTTGAAAGAACTACTGTTATTTCGCAATTATCATCTTTTTCACCAATTCTTATGGAGCTTAGCTTCACAAGATTGGAGTTGACATTATCTTTATTGCTTTCAACGGGTTTTGTGGTTGATACGGATGATGAGGTTTCCTTTGGTTTTGACACAGAAACTGTTCTCGATAGTCCATCCCATTTTACGATGTAGCCTAGTTTTTCAGAAATAAACCTTACCGGCACCAGAGTGCGGTCATTTACTATTACGGGCGCTGCATCAAGGGTGTGGACAGCACCGTTTAAATACATAATCTTACTGTCGATATTAAATATCATAACGGTTGTGCCGGATATGACCATAACCTGCCTTAAGCTTTCATTCCAGGAAACCTTCGCATCGTAGTATTCAAAAAGGACTCTAACCGGAACAAGAGTGCGGTCATTGGAGATGATTGGCGGCACCTCACACTCGACCTTCGTATTGTTTATTACAAGAGATATTTCATTGGAAGCAGACGAGCATATAGAAAGGCTGAAAACAGCGCAAAGAATTATCGCTAATAATACTATTATTTTCTTTATCATCTGCTTCACCTCTTCTCTTATGTTTTATTTATCAAATGGAATACCGAAATGCTCATATGCCGCTTTGGTGACAACTCTACCCCTGGGAGTTCGGTTTATAAATCCAAGCTGCAAAAGATACGGTTCATAAACATCTTCTATTGTGTTGGCGTCTTCGCCCGTTGTGGCGGCTAAGGTTTCTAGCCCCACAGGCCCGCCACCGAAGGTTTTTATCATAGTTGTTATAACATTGCGGTCGGTGGAATCAAGACCTATTTTATCAACTTCAATTCTTGTGAGAGCATTATCCGCTATTTCTCCCGTTATGATGCCATCGGACATAACCTGAGCAAAATCTCTTACTCTTTTTAAAAGACGGTTGGCAATTCTTGGTGTGCCTCTGGAGCGAGACGCAATTTCCCTGGCGCCTTTTTCATCAATCTGAACGCCTAAAATACCGGCGCTTCTTTTAACTATTGTAACAAGGTCATCTGCGGTGTAGAGTTCCAGGCGGGATATAACACCGAAGCGGTCTCTTAAGGGGCCTGTCATACTTCCGGCTTTTGTTGTGGCACCGACTAAGGTAAATTTTGGAAGATCCAGTCTTATTGAACGGGCACTGGGGCCTTTTCCAAGGATAATGTCTACTGCAAAATCTTCCATTGCCGGATAAAGAATTTCTTCTACCGTGTGGCTCAGACGATGGATTTCGTCTATGAAAAGCACATCGTGTTCTGAAAGATTGGTAAGTATTGCGGCAAGGTCACCCTGCTTTTCAATTGCCGGACCTGAGGTTATGTGGATATTAACATCCATTTCATTTGCAATTATATTGGCTAAAGTGGTTTTACCAAGTCCCGGCGGTCCATAAAGAAGAACATGGTCAAGAGCTTCCCTTCTTTCCCGGGCTGCTTCTATATATACCTTAAGATTTTCTTTGACTTTGGTCTGACCTATATATTCATTAAGCACACGGGGACGGATGCTTGTTTCCTGAAAGCTGTCTTCACTTTGCATATCACCGGAGATTATTCTATCGTCTAATTCCATTTTTTAATCCTCCAAAATCAGAAAAGATTTTTTAGTGCAAGCTTGATAAGGGCTTCTGCATCATCAGGCGGATTTACTACTGAGCTTACTGCCTTTACTGCTTCCTGTCGACTATAGCCAAGAGCCATAAGAGCTTCAGCTGCATCCTTTGAGGCACTTGTTTCCTGAGAAGAATTGAGATTGACTGTGCATATTGAGTCAGGAACCAAAGCATCATTTGCAATTTTATCTTTTAGTTCAAGGCAAATTCTCTGAGCTGTTTTGGCACCTATGCCTGATGCTTTTTTGATAAAGGCGGCATCGTCTGTAACAATGCTGACTGCTATTTTTTCGGGAGCTGCTAAAGAAAGGATTGAAATGGCTCCCTTTGCCCCCACTCCACTTACGGATATGAGAAGCTCAAACATACTGAGTTCTGCCTTGGTGGAGAAACCATAAAGATCCATTATGCCTTCTTTTATATACATAAATGTATAGAATGTGACATTATCTCCGCAATTGGCATTGGGATCTGATAAAGATGTGGCTGAGGTATAGAGCTTAAAGCCTATTCCATGAACATCCACAACCGCATAATTCTGAGTTTTTTCGGCAATGGTGCCGCTTATGTAACTAAACATATTTTACCTCCGTATCAGAATTTTCCTGTTTCAAGCTTTGACATCCTATAAGAATGAGCATGGCAAACAGCAATTGCAAGAGCATCGGCAACATCATCAGGCTTTGGAACTGATGAAAGGGAAAGGATTGCCTTTATCATCTGCTGAACCTGCCCCTTATCTGCTCTGCCATAGCCCACAACAGCCTGCTTTACCTGCAGGGGGGTATACTCAAAAAAAGGGACTCCGGCATTTACAGCCGAAAGAAGAATTACGCCCCTTGCCTGGCCAACAGCAATGGCTGTTTTGGCATTGTTGTTGAAAAAGAGTTCTTCAACAGCCACATAGTCCGGCTTATATTTTTCTATGGTTTCATTTATGCTGTCATAAATTATTTTGAGCCTTTGCTCAATAGGAGTATGGGCTTTGGTTGTGATGGCGAAATAATCTATAACCCTGAATTTGTTTCCCTTATATTCTATTATCCCTACCCCGACTATTGCAAATCCGGGATCTATGCCAAGAATTATCATTTTGCGCTTTCCTTCTGTTTTTAAAATTTATGCATTTTTGGTATTGTCAACACGCCGCTATTGTACTATAATATATAATAACATTATTTTTATCTTAAATCAAGAACTGTAATGAAATTGTTAACGA
>JAFSBJ010000131.1 GCA_017437345.1 Clostridia bacterium
AGGAATTCCTCTTGTTTTTATTCCCACAAGGCAGAGACGGTTTACGCTTTGATTATTCTCAACGATTTCATGAGCTATTCTGACAATAGCCCTTTTAAGAGCATTTTCATCATATAGCGATGCTTTGAGTTTCATATAATCACCCCACAGAACAGTTAATAGATATAAGAGAATAAGCCAATTAACAGGGCGGATAATTAAATCAGTCTCTCTTTTTGGAAAGCATTATGTTTGTTATGATTCCAAGAATTAAAGCAACAGCAACGGGAGTAAGGGTTACTTTGCCAAAGGCAAGGCTTAAACCGCCAATACCGGCAATAAGGATAACACTTACAACAAAGAGATTCTTATTATCTTCAAGGTCAACATTTTTAATCATTTTTAAGCCGCTTACTGCGATAAAGCCATAAAGAGCCATGCAGATTCCGCCCATTACGCATTTTGGAATTGAATTAACAAAAGCGATGAAGGGAGAAATGAAGGATACTAAAATAGCACCGATTGCTGCAGCTATTATTGTGGCAACAGAAGCGTTTCTTGTGATGGCAACGCAGGCAACAGATTCGCCATAGGTTGTATTGGGGCAACCTCCAAAGAAAGCACCTACCATTGAGCCTATGCCATCGCCTAAAAGAGTTCTTGAAAGACCGGGGTCTGTGAGAAGGTCTTTTTCTATAATAGAGGAAATGTTTTTATGGTCGGCAATATGCTCTGCAAAAACAACAAATGCAACAGGAACATATGCAACTGCTATAGCACCAACATAGGAAGGAGTTATTTCGCCGATACCTTTAAATGCGGTTACGAAGGTAAAATCAGGAAGTGCAACAAAGGTTGAGAGATTAACTCCGTCTGCCACAAGAGCCTTGAATGCATCAAAGCTTAAAACCTTGAGTGCATCTATCTGGAAAGCATTACCTATGAGAGTGAATATAAGTGATACTGCATAGCCTGCAAGGATACCGATGATAAAGGGAATGAGTCTTGCCATTTTCTTACCATAGGTTGAGCAGAGAATTGTAACAAAAAGAGCCACAAGACCACAAAGTACGCAGATAAGAGGATTTGCCATTTCTGTTCCTGTCTGAAGATCGCCAACAGCATTCCCTGCAAGAGAAAGACCAATAATTGCAACAGTTGGTCCGATAACAACTGCAGGCATGAGCTTATTTATCCATTCAACACCTGCAATTTTAACGATGATTGCAATAACAACATAAACAAGGCCTGCAAAAATTGCACCAAGGATAAGACCAACATATCCCAAAGCCATCGACACACCGCCTGCAAATGCCGCAAACATAGAGCCGATAAATGCAAATGATGAGCCTAAAAATACGGGGCTTCTTTTCTTTGTGAAAAGAACATAGGTCAAGGTGCCAACACCTGCGCCAAAAAGAGCTGCCGCAGAGCTCATAGAGTTGCCCACTATAACGGGAACAACTAAGGTTGCAGCCATAATTGCAAGAAGCTGCTGAATTGCGAAAATAACAAGCTGTCCAAATTTGGGTTTGTCACTTATTCCATAGATAAGTTTCATAAAAAATTTCTCCTTTGTATGTATTTTTATTAATTATTTAATCATTTCAAAGATTTCTGCGCTTGTTTTGTGCATTGTAATTTCAGAACCATTTATTGCTTCTTCCATTATTCTGTTGTAGGCAATTTCTTCTGCCATTTTTGCCAGAGTTTCTTCATTGGCATCAGGAAGGGGAAGTCTTTTTATTATGTGGTAGCCATAGCTTGTTTCCACAATCTCACTTATTTTTCCTTCTTCAAGGGCAAGAGTTGCTTTTTCAAATTCTGCCACCATTTCGCCTGAGGTGAAAATGTAGCCTTCGGGGTAGGCTGTCATTCCGGGGTCTTCTCCGTATTCTTCAATGAGCTTGTCAAAATCGCTGCCTTTTTTAACTTTTTTATAAACCTCATCAGCAAGCTTTTTTGCCTGGTCTTTTGTTCTGCCTTCAAAGCCAATGAGAACATGCTTTGCGCTCATATAGTTTTCGGCATACCATTTCTTTGCAGCTTCAAAATCTTCATCGCTTATTGCTGATGAGAAATAATTTGTAATAAAGCCATCTGCATCAAAAGCTTCTATAAGGGGAGAAATGAGATATGCTTTTTCCTCCATACCATTATACTCTTCGGCATAGGCTTTAAGGGTTTCGCTTTCATCTGCAATAATGCCTTCACCTTTATTGCGGTAGTAGCTTGCAGTTGCAAAAACAGATGCCACAAGCTCTGTTGCCTGAGGAAGCACCATTTCAAGAGAAGGGTCGTTTATATTAACGCCTAAATTTGGAAGAAGAGAAATAAATGTGTCGGCAAAAATATCTTCTCCGTTAACTGTCATAATCGGTTCTTCATTTGTTATATACACATGCTCTGTGGGGGCGATATATTTAACCTTCATTCCAAGATTTTCAGAAATAAATCTAACGGGGACCATCGTTCTGCCGCCGATTTCTTCGGGTGCGGCATCGAGAGTGATTTCTTCACCATCTACTCGGGCAACATCGCTTCCGATGGTGAGAATTATTTCCTTACCGTCTTTTTTTATACTTACTTCCTGCTTTTCGCCATCCCAGCCAACCTCAGCGCCAAAACGCTCAGAAATAATTCTGACGGGAACCATTCTTCTGCCATTTTTGGTGTAGGGAGCAGTTTCCAGAGTGTGGGTTTCGATTTTTTCATTTCGTTCATACATAGTGTCGGAGCCCATTCTGAATTCAAGACCTGCCGCACTTGCACAAACAGATGTGAGCATAATAAATGTCACTGTCAGAGCTATAAATTTTTTCATATCTGAATTATCTCCTATTTTATTTCATTTAAAATATCAGCTACTGCACCAGTTATTATCTCGGCAACGCCTTTTTTAAGGGGCGAGCTTTTAACCTCATAGCCGTCTTCATCATAGGCTGCAGTTGTGGGATAATAATAGCCGCCACCGTTTGTCAGGCAACAAACAACTGTTGTGCCAAAGGGTGATGCAGCTATAATCTGTCTGCCGGCATTAACCATATCAATTATTTCCTGTGCCCACTGAAGCTTATCGTTTTCCATATTGGTTGGAATTTTAACATCCTTTGTGCCGAAGCTTATAGTATCAATGTCAACTTCCACAGTTTTTGTGCAGATAGAAAGAACGCTTCCCGCAATAACTCTTCCCATGTGTTTGGCATGCTCATAGCCTCTGGGAACGCCATCAAAGCTTTCATAGCAAAGACCCACTCTGTCTGCCTCGGTGGGGGCTGTGTTGATGTGGTTAACATCGCCCTGTGCAGCATTTATAAACACACATTTAATATCTGAAAGAGCGCCTTCCAAGGTTTCGCGAACAAATCGCGGAAAATCGGCACTAATAAGCTCGCCACCAATAACATCGGGGTGAACACCAAAGTTTACTATATAAATATCGTCTGCGCCGCATCTTTTAATCTGAATAAGCTTTAATACATCGCTTGCTTCATCAAGCACATGGTCGATATTGGGATTATTAACACCGGGGTTTGTCTGAACGCCGCCATCCTTCATACGGTATCTTCTTACAAAGGAAATGTTTTCAGCTTTGCCTTCGGCAACAAAGAATTTAGCATCTCTTAAATCATCGAAAGCATATTTTGCACAGTCACGCATAATAAGTCCGAGATTTGTTTTATAGCTTTCCACAAGAGCAAGCGCTTCTTCGGGTTCATCTGCAGCAGGTGCAAACTTGGGACCTGTGTGGGTATGGGTGCTGGTAACAAAAACAGCATCATAAGGAACATTGCAGAACTCGGAAATAATTTTTCTCTGCTCAGCGCAGAAATCATTGGGAATATGAAGAAGATCAAGATTTATAATAATTGCCCTTTTATCATCTTTTTCAATTGCAACTGCCTGAACTTAAAGACGGTCAAGAATTCCTTTTGCATATCTTTTTTCATAGTATCCCGCTATCGGAATACCAAGAGGAGGGGTAATGTCCATTCTTGAAAAACCTGCTTTTAAACTACTAATTATATAACACTCCTTAACACTCAGGACACAAGAGTATAATCTATGCTCTAATAAGTTATAATATAGATAGAGTATATCACAAAAGATTTGATAAGTAAATAAACACAAAGAAAAATTATTAGAAAAAATTTTTCAAAAAAGTGTTGACAAACCAAGTTTTTTATGATAATATATACAGGTCGCGAATGACGACGCGTTTCCTATGGGAGCTTAGCTCAGCTGGGAGAGCATCTGCCTTACAAGCAGAGGGTCATAGGTTCGAGCCCTATAGTTCCCATTTTCAACTTAATATTTGCTGGTGTAGCTCAATTGGCAGAGCAGCTGATTTGTAATCAGCAGGTTGCGGGTTCGAGTCCCATCACCAGCTCCATACGGGGAGGTTCCCGAGTGGCCAAAGGGGACAGACTGTAAATCTGCTGCGTCTCGCTTCGGTGGTTCGAATCCGCCCCTCCCCATGAAAAAGAACACTTTTTAGTGTTCTTTTTTTGTTTGTGTCCGCAGAACACAACATTATTTTGAAACGCAGTTTCAAACACAATTTCAGCCATAGCCTGAACATCATTTCGCTTTAGCGAACACAAAATGAAGTTGTGCTGATGCACAAATGATGTGATGCTTTGCATCAATGATGTTACACCTTTGGTGTAAACAATGTTGCACTGCGTGCAAATATATGCTATACTTTTCCCGGAGGTGTTCCAATTGGAAAATACAAACGAAAAAAACATTTCTCAAAATGCATTACATATAATTAAAAAAATGCAGCAAAACGAGCTTACTGAAAGCTATATCTATGAGGAAATTGCAAAATTTGCAAAGGGTGAAGACAACAAGAAAACTCTTTTGCAGCTTGCCGCAGAAGAAAGAAGCCATTATGAAATCTGGAAAAGCTACACAGGCATCGAAATGAAGCCTCAGAAGATGAAAGTTTTCAAATTCAAATGGATAGCTAAAATCTTAGGCTTCACCTTTGCTGTTAAACTTATGGAAAACGGCGAGGAAAATGCTCAGAATGAATATGAATATCTTGAAAAAGAAATTCCCGAAAGCACTAAGATAAGAGAAGACGAAGAAAAACACGAGGAAGCTCTTCTTAGTATGCTTGATGAAGAAAGACTACAGTATGTGGGAAGCATGGTTTTAGGAATGAATGATGCCTTAGTTGAGCTGACAGGCTCTCTTGCAGGATTTACCTTCGCCCTTCAGAAATCAAGCCTAGTTGCCCTTTCAGGACTTATCATCGGCATTTCTGCCACATTTTCTATGGCATCGAGTGAATTTCTTGCTGCCCGCTCTGAAGGAAGGTCTGATGCACTTAAATCCTGCTCATACACAGGCATCGCCTATCTTATAACAGTTGTGCTTCTTATTGCACCTTATCTTATTTTCGGCCACTATCTGACCGCCCTTGCCTGCATGCTGGGAATTGTTATTTTAATTATTGCA
>JAFSBJ010000132.1 GCA_017437345.1 Clostridia bacterium
AAGATAGAAGCTTTCATTAAGGAAAGAGGAGCAAAAATCCAGGTTCGCGAAGGCTATGGAGCCACAGAGTGTGTGTCAGCTTGCTGTCTTACCCCTGTAAATGCCTATCGTGAGGGAAGCATAGGTATTCCCGTTCCCGATATGTATTTTAAAATAGTTATTCCGGGAACCAATGATGAAGCGCCCACAGGCCAGATGGGGGAAATCTGTATTTCCGGTCCTTCGGTTATGCAGGGCTATATAAACAATCCCAAGGAAACTGTTCAGACTCTTCGCACCCATGATGATGGCAGACTATATCTCCACACAGGTGACCTGGGTTATATGGATGAAGATGGCTTTATCTATTTTGTTCAGAGGCTAAAGCGTATGATAGTAACAAGCGGA
Source organism: Clostridia bacterium (assembly GCA_017437345.1). Next base: position 388 of record JAFSBJ010000132.1, read on the forward strand.
TATAATGTTTATCCGTCGCAGATAGAAAATGTGATAGATTCTCACGAAGCTGTATCATTCAGTACAGTTATCGGAGTAAAAGACGACTATCGCATCCAGAGAGTAAAAGCATTTGTTGTTTTAAAACCCGGCTTTACTCCGTCTGAAGAAATCAAAGAATCCATAAAAGCTCATTGTGAAAAAAGCATAGCAAAATACGCTCTTCCAAGGGAATATGAATTCCGAGATAATCTTCCTAAAACCCTTGTTGGAAAAGTTGCCTACAGGGAGCTTGAAAAAGAAGAAGAGGAAAAAACGCTAGTATAAAGGAAAAATAAAAATTATGAGAATATTATTTCAGGGTGATTCAATAACTGATGTAGGCAGAAACAGGGAAATTAGTGCAAACCTTGGAAGGGGATATCCTCATCTTGTAGAGGCAGAGCTTGGCTTCGAATGTCCCGGTCAGTATGAGTTTATAAATAAAGGCATAAGCGGCAACAGAATTGTTGACCTCTATGCAAGAATAAAATGCGATATAATTAATTTAAAACCTGATGTTATGAGCATATTAATCGGTGTAAACGATGTGTGGCACGATAACAACGAAAATCCAAATGGCGTTGATGCCGAAAAGTTTTATAAAATATATGATATGCTTATAGAAGAAGTCAAAAAAGCACTTCCCGATATAAAAATATTTCTCTTTGAACCCTTTGTTCTTGAAGGCAGCGCCACAACTCCCTATTGGGAAGCTTTTTCAACAGAGGTTCCAAAGAGGGCAGAAAAGGTAAGACTTGTAGCTCAGAAATATAATCTTCCTGTTATTTCCCTCCAGGATAAATTCAATGAAGCTGCCAAAAAAGCTCCTAATGAATATTGGCTCGTTGACGGAGTTCATCCAACTCCTAAAGGGCATGAGCTTATAAAGAGAGAGTGGTTAAAAGTCTTTAAAGAATTAAACTGAAAAAGGGAATGTAAGAATAATCCCAAAAATGCAATGCGAATTTTTCGTATTGCATTTTTTTATTGACAAATAATAGTATTGGTGATATTATCTAGTCATAAGTTTTATTTATATACATCATAAATGTTTATTTATATCTCAGGGGTGTTGACAGATGAAAAAACTAAAGAACTTCATCATTATGAACATAGGCTGTATCTTTCTTTCCATGGGAGTTTATTTCTTTAAAATTCCCAATGGCTTTTCAACCGGTGGCGTAACCGGCATAGGCACAATCCTTGCCGCCATAACACCAATAAGCGCAGGCCTCTGGATATGGATATTAAATATCCTTCTTCTTTTGGTGGGCTTTTTGTTTCTTGGCAAATCCACAGGGATAAAAACAGTATACTGTTCTATGTTTTATTCTGCTCTGACATATTTCTTTGAAATATTCATATCCCTCTCTTCACCACTTTCCAATGAACCGCTTTTAGAGCTTCTCTATGCTATGCTTCTCACCTCAATAGGCTCAGCTATGATATTTAATTCTCAGGGTTCTTCCGGCGGCACAGATATAGCTGCACTTATAATGAAGAAATACACCAGCCTCGACATCGGCAAAGCTCTTCTTGTTTCTGATTTCATTGTTGCCGCAAGCTCATTTATAGTTTTTGACATCAAAACCGGACTTTTCTCCCTTTTGGGCCTTTTTTCCAAAGCTTTTATAGTGGATATAGTAATAGAAAGTCTCAATACCTGTAAGTATTTCACTGTTATAACCTCAAAAAGAGAAGAAATATCTGAATATATAATGAAAATAATTCATCATGGAGCCACAGTAAATGAGGTCGTAGGGGAATATACGAAAGAAAAGAAATATATGATACACACAGTTTGTCGCAGAGCCGAGGCGGTAAGATTAAGAAATAAAATAAAATTAATTGATCCCCACGCCTTTATAATAATAACCACCAGTAGCGAGATAATAGGCAGAGGATTCAGAAGTGTATGACTAATAAAATGTATTTTTGCAAATAAGGTTTGCAGAAATACATTTTTTGTATATAATAGTATAAGGCAATATAACGAAAGGAAATCAAAATGATTGAAAAAACAATAAACAATATAAATAATGCACTATACAGCTATATTCTGATTGCTCTCCTTGTTGGCGCAGGTATATTTTTCACAATCAGAACAAAATTTGTTCAGTTTCGTCTTTTGAAAGAACAGATAAAATCTGTAACAGAAAAGCCAAAGGATAAAAATGGCGTATCCTCCTTTGAGGCACTTATGGTATCCACAGCCTCCAGAGTTGGCACAGGTAATATAATAGGCGTCTCCACAGCCATCTGCCTTGGTGGATATGGCTCGGTTTTCTGGATGTGGATAATAGCAATCATCGGCTCTGCTTCTGCCTTTGTTGAAAGTACTCTTGCCCAGATATATAAAAGAAGAGGTAATGATGTAAGCTACGGTGGCCCTGCTTATTATATCGAAACAGCCCTTGGAAGCAGGGGTATTGCAGTGATTTTTTCTGTGCTTTTAATTATAACCTATGGCGTTGGCTTTAATATGCTTGCATCTTTTAATCTTCAATCAAGCTTTTCATCTTATAGCTTCTATAATAAGGAAACATCTCCATGGATAATCGGCTTTATCCTTGCTGCAATTGTTCTCTATTGTCTCATTGGCGGCGGAAAAAGAATAGTGACAATAACAGGGTTTCTTGTTCCATTTATGGGAGTTGCCTATATTTTTGTTGCTCTTATAACGGTTGTCATAAATATTTCTCGAATAGACGATGTACTTTTAAAAATCTTTAATGATGCATTTGATTTTGAAGCAATCTTTGGGGGATTTAGCGGTTCGTGCCTTATGTATGGAATAAAAAGAGGTCTGTTTTCAAATGAAGCAGGCGTCGGCTCAGCACCAAACGCTTCTGCTTCTGCCCAGGTGAGCCATCCTGCAAGACAGGGGCTTGTTCAGGTTCTTTCGGTTTTTATAGACACAATCCTCGTTTGTAGTGCCACAGCATTTATGTGTTTGTGTTCGGGCGTTGAAGCCACAACCGAGCTTGCCGGAGCGCAGTATGTTCAGCTTTCACTCAAATCATCTCTTGGAATTTTCGGGCCTGTGTTTATAACAGCTGCAATGATTCTGTTTGCCTTCACCACACTTCTTGGAAATCTTTATTATGTGGATAAAGCTCTTATTCATCTTCGCGGCAAAGAGCCCGGGAAAAGATTTATGACCATATCCTATGTGGTATTCTCTTTTCTTATATTCATAGGTTCAGGTCTTAGTGCTGACCTCTTGTGGAATATTGCCGATATATCTATGGGAGCTATGACTCTTACAAATATTCCGGTTATTATCATTCTTTCTCCATATGCAATTAAAGCTTTGAAGGATTATGAATATAAACTAAAAAATCATAAGGAGCTTTCATTTAAAGCAAAAGATATAGACCTTCCTTATAAAACAGACTATTGGAAATAAAACAAAACCAACGGTTAATCCGTTGGTTTTGTTTTATTTCTTCTTTTTGGCTTTATGCGTATAAAAATAAAATATGGAAAGCATATTAATCTCAGTAAAAAGTCAATAATTTTAAGTGGAATTAAAACATATCTTAATTTATGAAGATAATAATATCTTTTCTCGATTATAATAATTCTCTTGTAACATCCACATTCTTCACATAAATCCAGATAGTCCGATAATACATATTTTCTTTCCGGATAATTTGTTTTGTTAATTTTATTCCAGCAATCCAAACAGATTTCTGCCATTAACTACACCTCGCCTGATTAATATTGCTATTTGATAAATACTATAACATAAATTGCGTAAATACGCAAGTGCGTATACGCAAAAATGTTAAACATTTTAAAATAGCAGTGTGAGGTGTTATAAGATGGATGTTAAAGATGTTATAGTAAAAAGATTTCAGGAGCTTTGTGCAGAAAGAAATATAAAAATAAATGAGCTGGCAAATATATCAGGAGTCACACCATCCACCGCCTATAGTATGATGGATAAATCAAGGCGTGATGTATCAATAAGAACAATTAAAAAGTTTTGTGATGGGCTTGAGATAACATTGGGCGAATTTTTTAATACAGAAGAATTTAATAATCTCGAACAGGAGATTAAATAATTATTTTAAAAGTTAGCTATGGTGATATATTAGATTAAATATATTGTATGGCAGGGCCTATCCCTGCCGTTTTTTATGTTTAATATAATCTAAAGCACCTTTTATCCTCATAGCTTGTCTATATTTCACAAATCGAAAAAAACACTTGACATAAGTGGTTTGGTGTTATATAATTTGAGAGTATGAGTATTAAGGGGTTTTTATGCCCATTTTTGGAAATACTTATATAAAATATGAATAATCACCACTTTTAAGGGGGATTATAAATTGTCAAAAGATTTTAGCTCTGCAGCCTTTGTTGCAGGTCTTAAGCAAAGTCTTAAAATGATCAATTCCAAAAGGGCAGCAAAGGTTTATCTTGCAGCCGACGCAGATTTTTATATCTCGTCAAAAATTTCCGATGCCTGTGCCGAAACGGGAACCGACATTGAGGTTTCATTTTCAAAATCAGAGCTCGGAAAGCTTTGCAGAATTGAGGTTGACGCTGCAGTTGTTGCAGTGCTCAGGTAGTTATTAAGTGCCGAAAGGCGTTTAATATAAAATTTTTTATTGGAGGTGAAATAATGCCAACCTTTAACCAGTTAGTAAGAAAAGGCAGACAGACATCAGTTAAGAAGTCAACAGCACCTGCACTCCAGGTAGGTTTTAACTCTCTTAAAAAGAGACCCACAGACACAAGCGCTCCTCAGAAAAGAGGCGTATGTACAACAGTTAAAACCATGACTCCTAAAAAGCCTAACTCAGCTCTTCGTAAGATGGCCAGAGTAAGACTTACAAATGGTGTCGAGGTTTCAGCTTACATCCCCGGTATAGGTCATACCCTTCAGGAACATAGCGTTGTTCTTATAAGAGGCGGTAGAGTAAAAGACCTTCCTGGTGTTAGATACCACATTATCCGTGGTGCTCTCGATGCTTCGGGTGTTGCTAACAGAAACCAGGCCAGATCAAAATATGGTGCAAAACGCGCTAAAAAATAATTGATCAGGCAAAAGTTAATTAATCGTAAGTAACTCCGGATGCACGGAAGCTTACAAAAAGGTAAGATAGGTGCGCCAATATGGAATTTATATATATTTTGTATTGAGCACTGACAAGTTATGAAAACTTGAGTACCTATGAAATCATTTTTATATGAAGGAGGGAAGTAAAGTGCCACGTAAAGGTTATATAGCAAAAAGAGAAGTATTACCCGATCCTATGTACAACAACATCGTTGTAACAAAGCTTATCAACAACATCATGCTCGACGGTAAAAAGGGTGTAGCTCAGAATATCGTATACGGTGCTTTCGAAATTATTGCAGAAAAAACAGGAAAGGATGCAGTTGAAGTTTTCACAGAAGCTATGGAAAACATCATGCCTGTTTTAGAAGTTAAAGCAAGAAGAGTCGGCGGTGCTACATATCAGGTTCCAATCGAAGTTAGACCTGATAGAAGACAGACATTAGGACTCAGATGGCTCACACTCTATTCACGCCAGAGAAACGAAAGAACCATGCGTGAAAGACTCGCAGGAGAAATCCTCGATGCTGTAAACAACATGGGTAGCGCAGTTAAGAAGAAAGAAGATACCCACAAAATGGCAGAAGCTAACAGAGCTTTCTCACACTACCGTTGGTAATTTAAGCTTTGAAACATTGGAAAGGAGGAAATTAAAATTATGGCTAGAGAATATTCTTTACAGAATACAAGAAATATCGGTATCATGGCTCACATCGATGCCGGTAAGACTACAACAACTGAAAGAATACTGTACTACACAGGTCGTATCCACAAAATGGGTGAAACTCACGACGGTGCAGGTACAATGGACTGGATGGCTCAGGAGCAGGAGCGTGGTATAACAATTACCTCTGCTGCTACAACATGTTTCTGGCAGCCAAAAGTTGGTCCTTATAAAGGCATTGCCCACAGAATCAACATCATCGACACACCGGGACATGTTGACTTTACTGTTGAAGTTCAGAGATCACTTCGTGTACTCGACGGTTCTGTTACAGTTATGTGTGCTAAGGG
>JAFSBJ010000133.1 GCA_017437345.1 Clostridia bacterium
CTAAAAGACAAACCGCACCGATTAGTGTTATTACCCAATAGGTAGAAACTGAAAACCTCCATATTTTAAATTTTGGAAAAAAGAGAACTGCCAATATCATCATAAGACAGGTAGCAGCAGCTATAATAATTGCAAATAGCATCAAAAATCCCCCAAAAAATGTCAAATTATAATGTTTTATTTAATAATAATACATTTTTTATAATTTGTCCATAGCAATATCAGTGCTTCGTTTTGTTTCCGCCAAAGCGGAATGATGTTCAGGTTTTACCTGAAATGATGTTTGAAACTTTGTTTCAAAATGATGTTGTGTCCTGCGGACACAAACACAAAAAAAGAACGCAGTTTGCGTTCTTTTTTCGATACGCTTGATAGGAAAACATATTGCTTCGCAATCTGCACCTGCTCGACGACCCAAAGCTTCGCTTTCAGTTCCCGTCTTCGCACCACTCGGCTCCAAAACAGTTCACCGAACTGTTTTGCTTTTCGCCTCGTGCCTTCTCAAGGTTCGATTCCCTTTGAATTCAATAAATAAAAAAGACCCTATAGGGCCTTTTTTATTTATACGCTTGATAGGAATCGAACCTACGACAACCCGGCGTCGGAGGCCGGTGCTCTATCCACTGAGCTACAAGCGCAGATATGGTATCTGCAGAAAATTAATCACCTTATTTTCTGCAGATTTTTTTGCTTTTATAATACAGATTTTACTGCTTCGAATATTTCATCCGAAATATCTTCTATTGTTCTGACCTTGCCATCTACAGCGCATTTTATTATCTTCCATCCATATTTTTCTGCTACAAAGCAAGCATTATCATATGACTGCTGCAGATAGCTCTCATTTCTTTCGTGAATATCCTTAACTGAAGAATTATCTATTTTATTGGCTCTTTGAGCCATAAGCTGACGGGCATTTTCAACGGGCATATCAAGGAAAATCACAAGATCGGGCTGTGGTAGAGAAAGAACATTATATTCAAAATCATAGAGCCAGTCAAGAAACTTTGACTTTTCCTCAATATTGGCCATTTTCGAAGCCTGATGAACCATATTTGAGGTGGTGTAGCGGTCGGCAATAACTATATTACCATTTGAGAAATAATCCTTCCATTCTCCATTTACAGAAGCAAAACGATCTACCGCAAAAAATGTTGAGGCGGCATAAGGGCTTACACTATTGGGATCTAAGCCAAAATCACCATTTAAATACATTTTTACAACAGACGAACTATCACTTTTGTAATTTGGAAACTCAACGGAAATAACCGATTTTCCATAATTTTCAAGTCTTTGTGCAAGAAGCTGTGACTGAGTGGCTTTTCCGCTTGAGTCAACACCTTCTATAACTATTATTTTATAATCTTTTGTTTTCATAATCATCTATTCCTATTTTAAGAATTCTTCTCTTTTCTGAAGCATTTTACCACAGCTCATAGCACCTTCAGGGCAAGGCTTTACAAGACATGGCGGACCTGCAGTTTTAAAAATAACAGGACATATTTCTTTAACAAGCCTTAGCATTTCACAGGCTAAATCTCTTATCTCCCACTGTGCTCTTTCACAACAGCGATGATTAAAGAAATTAAGAAGACTTCTTGCATTAAAGGTGGCAATAAGCTTTGTTTCGCAGGCATTGGGAAGCACATAGCGTGCATCTTCAATAGCTTTTTTCTCTGCAGCACCCTTTGCTTTTTTCTCTGCCACTCCGGAATTTAACATATCGGCATAGTGTTTTTCAAACAAAATCTCCGTAAGGCGATTATATGCTTTAACATCATCTTCCATCGCTTCAAGAAATATTTTTTTTGCTTCCTCATTCGCTTCTATTTCTTTGGGTATTATAAATTCAAATTTGCCTTCATTTACATAGCGCTGTGATTTAACACTATAGGAAGCAATTCTATGACGGGTGAGCTGTGCTAAAAGAGAGCGCGACACACCTTCTATACCAAATGTGAAGCTTATATGCTCAAGAGGGCTTTCATGCCCCATAGACATAAGTCTGTCGATAAAGCTTGCAGTTTTCTCACTATCGAGTCCATTTAATATTCCGCTTATTTCTGATGAAGAATAGCAAAGCTTTGCTGCTGCCGCAACAATTTTTTCGCTATCGGGATTATACTGAAGTAATTCAACATTCATTGGTTTTCTCTCCTAACTATTTTTCCTGAGGGAACTTTTTGCCTTTTAGAAGCACCTTGAAGCCAAAACGAGGAAGTTCGAGCATTCTTACAAAGCGTGATGGTTGTTTGCAAAGGCGGTACAGCCATTCGATTCCATGCTTTGTGAAAAACTCAGGAGCTCTTTTAACATTTCCTGCAAACACATCAAGGCTTCCACCGATACCCATATACACAGCATTTGGAAGTTCATTTCTATGGGTAGCTATCCACTTTTCCTGCTTTGGTGCGCCCAGGCAAACAAAGACAAGATCCGGATTGCTCCTTTGTATATTTGATATAATTGTTTTTTCTTTTTCTTCGTTGAAATATCCGTCGCTATAGCCCGCTATTTTAACTCCGGGATATTTTTCGGTTATATTCCTTCCGGCACTTTCGGCAACACCGGGCTTTGAACCAAAAAGATAAACGCTGCCACCCGTTTTTGCAAGCTTTTCAAGAGTGGCACAGGCGATATCATAGCCAGCAGCTCTTTCGCTTATAGGATTTTTAACAATTCTTGATGCATACACAACCCCTATCCCATCGGCTGTGAGAAGCTCTGATGAATTGAGAATATCTCTGAACTCCTCATCACGATAGCCCATCATAATGATTTCGGAATTGGGGGTAAAAACGCTGGCAGGCTTATCCTTTGACTTAATATATTCCATTATTATATCGGATGCCTGCTCCACATTTACCTTATCTACTTTAACACCCAAGATATTAACTTTAAACGACATATTATCACGCCCTGATACTTTAAAAATTCTGATGCATCAATTATATAATAAACGATGACCGTTGTCAATTTAGTAACCTAAAATATCCAATCTGAGACTTACCCCCAGCTGAAAAAAGGCGGAAAGGGTTTTTAAGATATATTCATTGGCATTATCTTCTTTAAAATAGTCTTTCATAAGGACAACCCATTTTTCATAGAGTTCTATTACAAAATTCTGAAAATCCTTACATTCATTGGGATCGTTCATTTCAAGAAGAACAAAAACATTATTCCACACGCCGCCTTCATAGATTTCATCGTATTTTATCTTATCGAGACGGTTGTCACCATCTGCCCAGGCATCAGCACAGCTAAGACCACCACACAGACAGTTTACACATATGCCAAGATAATATCCAACCATATTACCTTTGAAGGTGGATGAAAACTCTTCATCCGAAAGCCAGTCGGCTGTGTATTTTTCGCCAAGCTCGCTTAATTTTTCAACCATTATTGCATCATTAACAATATAATCCCTTTTTTGAGCTTCGCGGTGAAGCATTGCAGAAAGCTCTGCCTGAAGGGAAAGGGGACTTAAAAACTTTTTATCCATTTTGCACCTCATATATATTTGGTATCTTTTATAGAAGCAGTTTCTCCTTTATAGTTTTCAAGAATACTTAAAGCATCTTCTGCATTATCAACTGTTTCATAAAGGGAAAGTGTTTTTTCAGAAAGAAAATCTTCCTTAAAAGCTTTATCCATAAGAGAAAGAAGCTC
>JAFSBJ010000134.1 GCA_017437345.1 Clostridia bacterium
TACCATGGCTTTCAGATTCAGCCCGATGTGGTAACCATTCAGTCAACTCTTGAAAAATGCATTCTTGATATAACCGGAGTTAAAACCCGTGTAAATGGTTGTAGTCGCACCGATGCCGGAGTCCATGCCATAAGATATTGTGCAGGGTTTACTACAGAGAGTCCCATTCCGGGTGAAAAGTTCTCTGTTGTAATGAATAATTATCTTCCAAATGACATAAGGATTATTTCTTCATCAGAGGAAAAAGAAGATTTCCATCCTCGTTTTTCCATAAACTCAAAGGAATATGTATACACAATAAACACCGCCAGTGAAATTGATGTTTTTTCCAGAAACTATGAATGGCAGTTAAAAACCAAACTCGATGCAAGGCTTATGAATGAAGCTGCAAAATATATCATAGGTGAAAAAGACTTTTGCTCTTTTATGACATCAGGCCCCGAAATGGAATCAACTGTTCGTAATGTTATGTCGCTTTCTGTTAAGGAAGAAAAGGATAGAATTAAAATATATATCCGTGCCGATGGATTCCTTTATAATATGGTTCGCATCATAACCGGAACCCTTGTCTGGGTAGGTGAGGGCAGAATAAAGCCCGAAGATGTGAAAACTATCATCGAACAGAAAAACAGAAGCTGCGCCGGTCCCACAGCCCCCCCACAGGGACTTGCCCTTAATGAAATTTTCTATTAATCAGGAGGTTATTATGTCAGATAACACAAATGATAAAAATATATATGATGACATCGAAAAAACTGTTTCTGATGAGATAAACGAAGAAATCTCTGATGAAAGCGAAGCTGCCTCGGAATCTGTGTCTTCTGCTGACGAAACTCCCGATGAAGAAAATCAGCCTGTAGAAGATGATGATGAAAATATCCCTGATTTTCTTTCGGGATATGAATTTTCCGAAGATGAAGAGGCAAATGCCCCAAAGCTTTATGATAATTCAGATAAAGATGAGGGTGCAGAGGAAGAGACAGACGCTCAAAGCACAAGAAAAATCTCTAATGTTGTCACACTCCCTGCAAGAAATGAAAAAAAGTATCATAAAAGCTTTGTCAAGAAAATAATACTTAGAATAAATGATGCTGTAACGGAATTAAAAAATGCAGAGCCGAAAAGAAGAATGAAAATAATATCTCTTTATTCTTCTGTTGTGCTAATATTGATTCTTATTCTCACCGACATCATCCCGATTCTTCCCAATGCATTTAACCGCTTCTATGTGGGCAATAGCTATGTTATCGGAGAAACCCAGGGCGGAATATATGATAAGCTTGGAAAAAACATAATCTATGTTGGAAATGGCAGTGTAATGACCTTTGGTCCTGATATGAGCTGCAAATTCAAAAAAGATACCATAGTTGGTGTACCAAAGCTTGAAACTGCCGGCGATAATGCTCTTATCCACTATAAAGATTCAAATGAAGCCATAGTTATTTCAAATAACAGCGGTTTTAAAAAGCTTGAAATGACAGAAGAGATAACAGGAGCCGCAATATCCAAATCCGGCTATTATGGTTTTGTAACAAAGGAGGCCGGCTATAAATCCTGCGTAAATATATATGCTCCCGGCGGCAAATCAATATATAAATGGCACACAAATAACCCCGTTATCGACATTTCCGTTTCAACAAGCGGAAAAAATATGGTTGCCGCAAGCTATACCTATGAATCAAATGCAATGTCGGGA
>JAFSBJ010000135.1 GCA_017437345.1 Clostridia bacterium
AATGCCAGGATGAGCGTGAGAATGATAGACTGCGTTGGGTATATTGTGCCATCGGCTATGGGGCATATCGAAGACGAAGCTCCAAGAATGGTGAAAACTCCCTGGTCTGAAAATGAAATGCCCTTTGCAAAAGCGGCAGAAATCGGAACAGGCAAGGTTATTAAGGAACATTCAACTATAGGACTTGTTGTAACCACAGACGGAAGCTTTTCGGATATAGCAAGAGAGGATTATATTGAAGCGGAAAACAGGGTTATTAAAGAGCTTAAAGAAATTAATAAACCATTTATTGTTATTTTAAACTGTGTTAATCCACACAGCGAAAACGCAAAGAAAATAAAAGAAGAAATAGAAAAGAAGCACGGTGTTGGAACGATATGCGTCAACTGTGCTGAATTAAAGAAGGAAGATATTGAAAGCATAATCGAAAAGGTTCTTTTTGAATTTCCCGTGAATGAAATCTCGGTGAATCTGCCGGATTGGGTGGATTTACTTCCGGGAGAACACAAAATAAAGAAATCTATTTATGAAAGTCTTATTTCTTCTGTTGAATCAATTAAGAAGATAAAAGATTCCAGGGTTTTAACAGAAGCTTTTGAAAAAAATGAAAATGTGACGGGTTCGGGCATTTCATCCATTGACCTTGGAAAAGGAAATGTTTATTGCAATATTGAAATTGACGACAATATGTTTTATAAAATTCTTGGTGAAAACACAGGCTTTGAAATTAGCGGCAAGGAAACCCTTCTTCCACTTATGACGGAGCTTGCAAGAGTAAAAAAAGAATATGACAAAATTGAGGGCGCACTTTCAGAGGTGAGAGAGGTTGGATATGGAATTGTGGCACCGACTCTGGAGGAACTCAGCCTGGAAGAACCGGAAATTGTCCGCCAGGGAAGCAGATACGGAGTAAGGCTCAAGGCGAGCGCTCCAAGTATTCACCTTATAAGGGCAGACATTGAAACAGAGGTAAGCCCAATTGTTGGAACAGAGAAGCAGTCGGAAGAGCTTGTCCACTACCTGCTCAATGAATTTGATGAAAATCCGAAATCCATCTGGGAAACAAACATTTTTGGTAAATCCCTTCATGAGCTGGTTAACGAAGGCTTAAGAGGAAAACTCCACAAAATGCCCGAAGATGCAAGATTTAAGCTTCAGGAAACTCTGCAGAAAATTATTAATGAAGGTTCAGGCGGGCTTATTTGCATAATTTTATAGTAGTTTTATTATTTTGAATAGCAACTTATGGTATAGAGAATGATTGTTTTTCATTCTCTATACATTTTTTTGCCTGAATTATAACTATACTTTAAGTAGGTTGAAAGCTATCTTTTTTGTATATATAATAATTACAGGAGGTACAAAAAGATGAATCAATATATTACCGGAGCAGTTATAAAAAACTTAAGAGAAAAATATCACCTGACACAAGCTGAGCTTGCAGACAGATTAAAAGTTTCAGATAAAACCGTTTCTAAATGGGAAACAGGCAGAGGATATCCTGATATTTCACTTTTGGAACCCATTGCAAATGTTTTTGGAATCTCAATTGCCGAGCTTTTTTCAGGAAATACAATCCGTAATGTAAATATATCAGCTAATATGCTTCGCTCTGTGGTTTATGTTTGTCCTGTTTGCGGCAACATTATTCATTGTATGGGAGAGGCTGTCATTCATTGTCATGGCGTATCACTTACACCGTGCTTGCCTGAAGAAAGCGATGAATATCACAAAATCTTTATTGAAAAAATTGAAGATGACTACTATGTGCGCATTGAACACGATATGACAAAAGATCACTACATTTCTTTCGTTGCAGCACTATCATCAGACAAAATTCAATTGGTCAGGCTCTATCCTGAAGGAAATGCAGAAGCAAGGTTTCCTATCCACGGTGTTAAAAAGATTGTGTTTTATTGTAATAGAGATGGGCTATTCTTTATAAACCCTATAAAGGGAATTGATGATAAAGAATGCTCCTACGATAATACAGAAGATAGAAAAAAATTAGAACAAGCTGCAAAATTACTGTTTGGATAAAGCTTTATCCGAACAGCGAATTTACAAAATGCAAGATTTAAGCTTCAGGAAACCTTGCAGAAAATTATTAATGAAGGTTCAGGTGGGCTTATTTGCATTATACTTTAAAATAACAAAAAAGATGTTTTGGAAAAATCCAAAACATCTTTTTTGTTATTTGAGATTTTCTCTTAAAGAGAGTAATACTCTTTTCTCTATCCTTGATATTTGAACCTGGGAAACACCTATGATTTTTGAAACCTCACTCTGGGTTTTTCCTTTGAAATATCTTAATATTATAATCTGCCTGTCTCTGGGCTTTAAACCTCCAAGAGCAGATTTAAGAGCTATTCTTTCAAGCTCATCTGAAAAGCTATGGCTATCGTCTATGGTATCGGCAAGGACAAGACTTGAGGCATCGCTATTTGATATTGGTTTCTGGAGTGATTCGCATGGGGAGCAGGCATCAAGCGCCATAACGATTTTTTCGCAAGCTATCCCTGTGTGCTCAGATATTTCGCTTATGCTTGGTTCACGATTGTTTTTCTGAGAAAGCTCTCTTTGGGCAAAAATAACTTTCTGCTTTGTGTCTTTAAGGCTCCTACTCACCTTTATAATTCCATCGTCTCTTATAAATCTTTTAATCTCTCCGCTTATAAGAGGCACAGCATAGGTAGAAAACATAAGCCCCAGATCCACATTGAATCTTCGGATTGCCTTTATAAGCCCTATGCATCCAAGCTGCAGTAAATCATCATACTCATAGCCTTCTCTTGAAAGCGCTCTCACACATCGGTGGACAAGGGGCATATTTTCGCTTATGAGTGTTTCTTCTGAATGTTTGTCTCCCATTTGTGCTTTGGTAATTAGAGAAAATGTTCTGTTCAATTTATGTACTCCGGATATATCAAAGCAATTTGCTTTTTATTATTTTTGTCATTACAACCTTTGTTCCCACACCGGGCACCGAGGTAACTTTTATTTTGTCCATAAAGGTTTCCATAACGGTGAAGCCCATTCCTGAACGCTCCTCCTCAGGGCAGGAGGTATACATTGGTTCCATAGCCTTTTTAATATCTTCTATGCCTTTGCCACTATCGGTTACCTCAACGGTTATTGTTTCGTTATCTGCGGTGCAATTAAGACTTACCATTCCTCTGCCGCTGTTTTCATAGCCATGGACTATAGAATTGGTCACAGCTTCGGATACTGCAGTTTTAATATCTGTCAGTTCTTCCACCGTTGGGTCAAGCTGAGACACAAAGGATGCTGATATAACCCTTGCAAGACTTTCATTTTCAGGTATTGCCAAGAAGCTTGTTTTTAGTTCGTTTTGTTTTTTCATAGTTTTATTCCTCTCCTGGTATATTATTTAGTGCATCGGGAAGTGTGTTATATATTTTAATTATTTTTTTAATTCCTGACATATTGAGAATTTTGCCCACAGATTCACTGCAGGAAACAATTAAAACCTCAGAGCCAAAGCTTTTAACAAGCTTATATCGTCCTATTATAACTCCTATAGCAGAGCTATCCATAAAGCTTACCGAGCTTAAATCAATTATAAATGTTTTTTCGGGATAGGTGACGATTTCCCTGTCTGCTTCACGCCTTATCCTTGTGGCATAGCGGTGATCTATTTCACCTTCTATTTTCATGATGAGAGCCGATTTTTCATTTGAAAACTCAATGTTCATACTGTTTTCCTCCGTTTTTTAGATTTATATATAGAATGATAATAAAATATTCGAGAAAACCCCCTTTTTTCCTTTGACGAAAAAAAGGGGGTTTTGACTTTACATCCTTATTATTTTACATATTTCCTGAGCATTCCCGAAAGATAGAGAGAACCAAACACGAAAACTAATGCATCTTCTTTTTTTGCTTTTTCTACAGCAAGCTCATAGGCTATTATGGGGTTTTCTTCATAGATGCAGTTATCGGAGGATTTATTTATCTCTTCAAAAATTTCATATGCACTTGTCTGCCTTAAGCTGGGAACGGAGGTAGCAATTATATAGTCTGCATGATTTAATATAAGTTCTATACTTTTATGATAGTCTTTTTCATTTAGCATTGAAAACACAAAAACTCTTTTTTTATTTGGGAAATAGGCCTCTATACTTTCCATAAGAGCTTCTATGCCATGAGAATTGTGGGCACCGTCTAAAACAACCGGAGGAGTGGTATCGAAAAACTCAAAGCGGCATTTCCAGCTTGAATTTTTAAGACCATTTAATATATCTTCATCGGTCACCGGAAGCTTATCTCCCAATGCCCTTACAGCTTCAATTGCGGTTATTGCATTCGAAAGCTGATATTTTCCCTTAAGAGACAGCTCCATTTTAAGATTGGCATAGGTAAAGCTTGTGTAGGGAAGATTAAAGCTCACATCCTTAACACTACCTGACGGAATGATAAGCTCTGATGAGGTTTCGCGGCATTTCTTCTCTATAACAGGAATACACGCCGCATTCATCTGAGGATTTATCACAACTTTTGAGCCTTGCTTTATTGTACCCGCTTTTTCAAAGGCTATTTGCTCCAGGCTGTCGCCAAGAATTCCTGTGTGGTCATAGCCTATGGGACAAATGACATTGCAAAGAGGGGTGTCTATAACATTTGTGGAATCAAATCTTCCCCCAAGGCCCACCTCAAGAACTACCACATCACATTTTTTCTCAGAAAAATAAAGCATAGCAAGACAGGTTATAAATTCGAATTCTATTGGCTTTATATCACCAAGAACTTCTGCTACGCGATTTGTGTAGTAAACAAGATCAGATGGGGGTATTGTGATATTATTAATGCATATTCTTTCATTAAAAAATTCAATATCAGGTGAGGTCTAGTACCCCACCTTATAATTATGGCTTATCAGAATATTTTCTATCATATTGGAGGTTGAGCCTTTGCCATTTGTTACTGCAATATGA
>JAFSBJ010000136.1 GCA_017437345.1 Clostridia bacterium
CCCAACAAGGGGATATGGGATATTTATCGAGAATATGCTCTTAGAAGCAGAGAATTTTAAATAAAAAAGCTCGTCTATTCAAATATATATAAATATTATCATTTTTATTATAACAGATTATCTTTTATAGTATCACTCAGTTTACATCATCCGGCCACCGGAACAGATTTGTAACAAAAAGTATAAATATCTTCTTTTATGCATTTTACATTGATAATTTGCAGTGTATAATTTAAAAGAAGGAGTGATGGTCAGTATGAATAAAAGAATAGAAGCCCTGACAAAGCTTACGCTTGAGGGCAAAATGTATATGAGTCTGACTAAAACTGAATTCTGCAAAGAAGATTTGCTTTTACCAAGACAGCAAAAAGAATCAAAAAGACTTTGTGAATTTATTTTAAATCAGGAACCTGTTTTAACTGAATTTTCGCGGAAAGGACGAACTCATTAAAGCAAAAGACACCCCCGGAGAATATAAAAACCTCAGAGTCAGGGTGACGGGGTATTCAGATTACTTTACAAATCTTGATGATTCAATTCAGAATTCGTTTATTCAAAGATATGAAGAATAAAAAGCCTGAATCAATATCTCTAAGAGGTGAAATTTTCATTTGATTTTTTCGCCTCTTTCTTTTTTGCAATAAAATAATATTGCCAAAACCCGATATTCATATTATAATGAAAAAAATAAATAATATTTTTCCATAGTAATATACATATATAAAAGGAGATGAAACCCTGTGATACATATAGATAGTGCAATAACCACACTGAAAGAAAAAGACCCTTCTTTAGAAAGTTATCTCGGCGATGTTAAAATGCATCTTAATTGCTATAATACTATGCATATGGAGCTTGCCGGAAACAAAAAGCTTTCTGATTTTGCCAACGGGCATATGTATTTCGGATTTCACAAAACAAAATCCGGCTGGGTTTTCAGAGAATGGCTCCCAGGTGCGGACAGGGTGTGGCTCTATGGCGATTTTAATTTGTGGGACAAAACCTCCCATTCGCTAAAAAACATCGGAGACGGAATATGGGAGATAAAATTAAAGAGTAAAGATGCCCTAAAGCACGGGCAATATGTTAAACTGCTTGTGGAAAAGGATGGCAAAATCTTTGAAAGAATCCCTGCCTATATCCGCCGCGCCTGCATGGATGAAAGCACAAATCGTCTGTGCGGTCAGATATGGCTTGAGGAAAAGAGCTTTAAATGGTCTGATAAAAAATGGCTTGATAACCAAAAGGACTTTTCGCCCGTTATATATGAAGCACACATCGGCATGGCAAATGAGGATGGAACCATAGGAAGCTACAGAGACTTTGCCGATAAACGCCTTGACTGGATTAAAAAGCTTGGCTACAACTGTGTTCAGCTTATGGCAATTGCAGAGCATCCCTACTATGCATCCTTTGGCTATCAGGTTACAAACTTTTTTGCTCCCTCCCATCGCTATGGAACACCCGAGGATTTAAAATATCTTATAAATAAAGCTCATAGGCTTGGAATTGCAGTTATTCTTGATGTGGTGCATAGCCACGCCTGTGCAAACGAAGGCGAAGGCCTTAATTTTCAGGACGGAACAGACTATCAGTATTTCCATTCAGGGCAAAGAGGATGGCATAGCGCGTGGAAAACAAGATGCTTCAACTATGGAAAGAACGAGGTTCTCCATTTTCTTTTGTCAAATCTTAAATATTGGCAGGAGGAATTCCATTTTGACGGTTTTCGCTTTGACGGAGTGACATCTATGCTTTATGAAAATCACGCATTAGAGTCGTCTTTCACATCATATAGTCAGTATTACTCTCTCAACACAAGCGTTGATGCCAGAGTGTATCTTATGCTGGCAAATGAATTGATTCACGAAATAAACCCCCATGCAATAAGTGTTGCCGAGGATATGAGCGGAATGCCGGGCATATGCCTGCCGCTGTCGGAGGGTGGCTTTGGCTTTGACTATCGCCTGTCGATGGGTGTGCCGGATATGTGGATTAAGCTTATTAAGGAAAGCCCCATGGAGTATTGGGACATTATGTATATATTTAATGAACTTAGTGCAGGCAGACCCGGTGAGAAACAGATTGCCTACTGCGAGTCTCACGACCAGGCTCTTGTGGGAGACAAAACGATTATCTTCCGTTTTGCCGATGCCGAGATGTATTCGGGAATGTGTAAAACCTATCACAGCCCCATAATAGACAATGCCATAGATATGCACAAGCTCATAAGATTTCTAACAGCATCCCTTGCAGGAGAAGGCTATCTTAATTTTATGGGCAATGAATTCGGACATCCTGAGTGGATAGATTTTCCCAGAGAAGGCAACAACTGGAGCTACCATTATGCAAGAAGACAATGGTCTTTGGCAGAAAACCCTGAGCTTAAATATGAATATCTTGCAAATTTTGATAGGGAAATGATTTCCTTTATTAAAAAGAACGATGTTTTGAAAAAAGGCAAGGCAAAGGGCTTATGGCTTGATCAGAACAGGAAAATTATTGTTTTTGAAAAAGGAAACCTTGTTTACATATTTAACCTTAATCCAACAAATTCCTATGATGATGTTTTTATAAATTGTCATCTTATAGGCGGCGGAAAATATAAGGCTGTTTTCTCAAGTGACGACAAAAACTTCGGCGGTCAGGAGCGCATATCAAAAAAGCATACATACTCTGCAAAAACCGAAGAATATGGATATGGCTTCAGAATATATATGCCCTGCAGAACAGCTGCGGTGCTTAAGAGAATTAAATAAATATTTCAAAAAACCAAAAAGAAGAAACGCAAAAAGACGGTATAAGAAAATTCTTATACCGTCTGCTTGTTTAATTTTATTATTCAGCTGTGAAAGGAAGAAGAGCGATGTGTCTAGCTCTTTTGATAGCTATTGTAAGCTGTCTCTGATGCTTAGCACAGTTACCGCTGATTCTTCTGGGAAGAATTTTAGCTCTTTCAGAAACATATCTTCTGAGTTTTGCTATATCCTTATAATCAATTTCCTGAATTTTATCTGCACAGAAAGCACAAACTTTTCTTTTTGGTTTTCTGCGGAATGTCTTTTCTTCAGCCATTTTTATTACCTCCTTTAATTAATTAGAAGGGCAGGTCGTCATCTGCTGCCGGCATAGGCATAAAGCCATCATTTGCTTCAAATGTTGTTTCGGCTGCCGGTTTGGATGGGGCGAATGTATTGTCTGCTACGGGGGCAGAATCGTTTGATGATTTGCTGTCAACAAAATGAATTTCATCTGCTGCAACTTCTGTTACATAAACTTTCTGACCGTCTTTATTATCGTAGTTTCTTGTCTGAATACTGCCTACAACGCCTACCATGCGTCCTTTAGCAAAATATTTTGCTAAAAAATCTGCCTGCTGTCTCCATGCAACACAGTTTATAAAATCTGCGTCGTAGCCGCCTTCTGCATTTTTGAAGCGGCGGTTAACAGCGATAGAGAATGAGCAAACACTAACACCGTTTGCTGTTGTTCTTAATTCGGGGTCTCTTGTGAGTCTGCCAACAAGAATTGCTTTGTTCATAACCTTGTCACCTCGTAATTATTTTCTGATAACGATAGTTCTTAAAACACCGTCGGTGATGTTATAAATTCTTTCGAGTTCGGTGATGAATTCTGCTTCGCTTGCGAAATTAACTAAAACATAGTAACCTTCTGTTTTATAGTCAATTGGGTAAGCAAGGCGTCTTTTGCCCCATACATCCACAGACTCTGTTGTGCCATTGGCAGCGATGAGAGATGTGAATTTTTCGGAAATAGCATTTATTTCCTCTTCAGATAAAGACGCATCGATAACAAAAATAGTTTCGTAGTTGTTCATAACTTTTTCCATTATGCTTTACCTCCTTATGGACTTGGGCCCTGTTTTTTCAAACAGAGCAAGGAACTTTTGGAAATCCAAAAGCCTGCTGAAAAAAATATCGACCTGAAATCAGCCTTATCATTATAATATATTAAAATCCCTTTGTCAAGTAAATTTTATCCAAAAAATTGGTCTTTAATATTATCTCTTTTTTGTATATTGACTGTGGCGTTTATTTTATGAAATGTATGCTTGAGGAAATCATTGTTTAGCGGCTAGGTTCTAATATCATATTGTAGGGGATGGCGTCCTCGACATCCCGCTTGATTTCAGCAATCTTATGCGGGTCGTCCGGGAGGCCGACCCCTACAAATTCATTAGCCAAAACTGTTTACCAAACAATAATTCAGCATATCGCATCTCCTCTGTCTTCAACAACTCTGTAGCCTGCATCAGCCACAAGCTTCTTTAAAATAGCAAGGCTTTCCGCTGCTTCGGAGCCTGAATATGCTTTATTGTCATAAAGGTTGTATTTTGACCTTACCCCTTGCGGCGAAAGATTTGGCATCACAACATTTGCCCCCGCCTTAAGGCCAAGCTCTCTGCCCTTTGGAGAAATTGAGCTAAGAGCTGTGGTGGATGGGATAAGTGCCTTTGGAAACATTAAGCGAAGAAGGGAAATCATTTTAAGGGTTAAATAAAGGCTGCCGCTTTTTTCGTTTTTAAAGGGTGTGTCTTTATGGAAAATAAAGGGACCAATGCCTATCATCTGAGGCTGTAGCTCTTTTAGAAAGAGTAGGTCCTCTGCCAAATTTTCAAAAGTTTGGAATGGCGAACCCACCATAAATCCGCTTCCCACCTGATAGCCTAATTCTTTAAGATTATAAAGGCATTTTTTCCTTTCTGAAAGCTTCATATCTTCGGGATGAAGCTTAGCGTAGTGAATATCATTTGCAGTTTCGTGCCTTAAAAGGTATCTGTCGGCTCCGGCACGCTTTAAGGCTTTATAGCTTTCATAGCTTCGCTCACCCAAAGAAAGGGTTACTGCGCAATCGGGATATAAAGATTTTATTTCATATATAACGGAGCACATAAATTCATCTGTGAAATAATTATCTTCTCCGCCCTGCATAACAAAGGTGCGAAAGCCAAGGTCGTAGCCTTCCTTGCAGCAGGAAAGAATATCTTCTTTATTAAGGCGATAACGCTCGGCAAGCTTATTGCCGGCTCTTAGTCCACAATAAAAACAATTATTTTTGCAATAGCTTGATATTTCAATAAGTCCTCTTATATACACCTTGTCGCCATAGTTTTCACGGCGGATTCTGTCGGCAGCTTCATAAAGATTGGAGTCGTCATTTTCCTGAGAGATTAAACTTGTAAGCTCTTCTTTATTTAAGGAAGAAACATTTAAAAAATCTTTCATAAAATTTCCTTTCCGTCATTTTGAAATCTATCTAAAAACGAATGTTCTTCTCCGGCTTGCTTATAGCCTATTAAGGTATCAAGAGAAACATTGTGAAGGCTTTTGAAAAGATTCTGCTCCACATCGGGATTCTGCTTTTTAACAGCCCTTATAAGCTCTTTTATTTCCTGACGCTTTGATAAGTTTTCATAGTCGCCTCTTTTTTCAGCTTCTTCTGTGAATCTGCAGGCACAGCGCAAAAATTCGAGACCATTATATTTTGCCCAGGATATTATATCGTCTTCAAGTATGCAGTAGAGCGGTCTTATCAGTTCCATTCCTTCAAAATTGGTTGATTTAAGCCTTGGAAGCATACCCTGAATCTGACTGCCATACATCATCCCCATGAGAGTTGTTTCTATAACATCACTCATATGATGGCCGAGAGCTATTTTATTGCAGCCAAGTTCCTTTGCATGAGCATATAAAAAGCCTCTTCTCATCCGCGCACAAAGATAGCAGGGAGATTTTTCCACAGAGTTTGCCACATCAAATATATCCGATTCAAAAATTTTTATTGGAATATTGAGTAGAGCGGCATTATCTTCTATTCTTTGCCTGTTTTCCTTATTATATCCCGGATCCATAACCATAAATTCCAATTCAAATGGCACATCTGTCACCATTTTTAGTTGCTGCATAAGCTTGGCAAGAATCATTGAATCTTTTCCGCCCGAAATGCAAACAGCTATACGGTCTCCTTCCTGAATGAGCCTGTAGCGCTTTATGGCCGCAATAAAGGGATTCCATATTTCTTTTCTGTATTTTTTTATAAGACTTCTCTGAGCAAGAGTTGCTCTGTCTAATTCTCGCATAAATATCTCCTTACGGTTTTATTGGCTAATTATATCATTGAGACAGCTAAAAGTCAAACTGCGTAATTCTGTTTTCCCCGTAAAAATACCCGTCGCAGATTTTTTTGGGACGGGTATTTTGCTAATTAATTATTTGTTATTTTTTTGCAGATAATATCTCCCATTTCTCTGCACCCAAGCTGTTTGCATTTTTTTCTTTCTTCTTCATCTGAAGGCATAATATCTGCGGTGCGATAGCCTTCATCAAGAACCATGCCAACTGCCTTTTCTATTGCATCTGCTTCCTTTGCCATATCAAAGCTATAGCGAAGCATCATGGCAGCAGAGAGAATTGTGCCTATTGGATTTGCAATGTTTTTCCCTGCAATGTCGGGAGCCGAACCATGAATAGGTTCATAGAGTCCGCAAGAGGTTTTTCCAAGGCTCGACGACGGAATCATACCGATAGAACCGGTTATCTGTGATGCTTCGTCGGACAGAATATCACCAAACATATTTTCTGTTACTACAACATCAAACTGAGCCGGATTTTTAACAATCTGCATAGCACAGTTGTCAACAAGCATATCGGAAAGCTCAACATCGGGATATTCCTCTGCCAGGCGGTGCATAACCTTTTTCCAGAGTCTTGAAGAATCAAGGACATTACTTTTTTCAACGGAGCAAAGCTTTTTGTTTCTCTTTTGAGCAGTTTCAAAACCTATTCTTCCTATTCTTTCTATTTCTTCTTCATTGTAGGTTAAAACATCTATCGCTTTTTGCTGTCCTTCCTCGGAAATTGTGGTATGCTCACCAAAATAGATTCCGCCGATAAGCTCACGCACAATTATAAAATCTATCCCTTTTTCCACAATTTCCTTTTTTAACGGAGAGCTTTGGGCAAGCTGAGGCCAGATTTTTGCCGGGCGGTTGTTACTGTAGACCCCCATCCCTGCACGAAGCCTTAAAAGTCCTTTTTCGGGGCGTTTATCCCCGGAAACGCTATTCCATTTTTCTCCGCCGACAGCACCTAAAAGAACGCTGTCGGATTCAAGACATCTTCTGAGCATTTCTTCGGGGAGAGGGTCGCCATATTTATCTATGGCACAGCCGCCCATATCAACATCGGTATAGGTGAATTTGTGACCGTAGATACCGGCAACTGCATCCAACACCTTAACTGCTTCATTTATAATTTCGGGGCCAATTCCGTCACCGCGGATAATGGCTATATTTTTGTTCATGTTATCAAGTCCTTTCTAAATTATTGTTTAATGGCTCGATGCCATTAAACAATAACAGTGAAGAGAGAAGAAATAAGAGAGAAGAGAATCGGAACAAAGCCGCTAAAGGCGGCTTTGAACCATTTCTATTCACTATTCTCTATTCACTTTTACCTGCGTCGATAGACGCCAATAGTCCGCCTTTTTTAATAATATTCTGAATAAATTCCGGAAAGGCGCCGGCTTTATAGCTTTTGCCGGTGGTGTGGTTGGTTATGATGCCTGTGTCAAAATCAATGCTCACATTATCACCGGCATTAATTTCTTCTGCAGCTTCCTCACATTCAAGAATTGCAAGACCTATATTTATTGCATTGCGATAGAAGATTCGGGCAAAGCTCTTTGCTATAACACAGCTGATTCCCGAAGTTTTTATAACAAGGGGAGCATGCTCTCTTGATGAGCCGCAGCCAAAATTCCAGCCTGCAACTATAATATCTCCACCTGAAACATTTTTCACAAACTCTGCATCTATATCTTCCATACAATGAAGCGCAAGCTCATTTGCATCGGAGGTGTTTAAATATCTTGCAGGAATAATAACATCTGTGTCTACATTGTCACCATATTTAAAAACTTTT
This sequence comes from Clostridia bacterium, assembly GCA_017437345.1. The sequence goes on from JAFSBJ010000136.1 coordinate 7,944, forward strand.
CCATTTGCTTTCATTTATATCAATCCTTTAAATACGATATTTACAAAATGCATATGCATTTTGCACCTTTTCTCTTATCTTTTCTCTTTTATCTATTAGTTTGTGTGAATTTATTCACACTTATATGATGTGATATAGCCTGTGATGGCGCTTGCCGCGGCAGTAAGCGGACTTGCAAGATACACTTCGCTCTTTACATGCCCCATTCTGCCCACAAAATTGCGGTTGGTTGTGGAGATGCATTTTTCTCCTTCGGCAAGAATACCCATATATCCGCCTAAGCACGGACCGCAGGTTGGTGTTGAAACAACAGCTCCTGCATCTATAAAGGCTGTCACATATCCTTTTTCCACACAATCACGATACACCTGCATTGTGGCAGGAATAATTATGCAGCGCACTGCGTCAGCTACCTTTTTACCTTTTAAAACCCTGTATGCCGCTTCCATATCTTCCATTCTACCATTTGTGCAGCTGCCAATAACGACCTGGTCGATTTTTATATGGGTAAGCTCATCGGCATTCTTTGTGTTTTCCGGAAGATGTGGACAGCTCACGGTGGGAGTGATGGAGGATAGGTCAATATCTATAATACTTTCATACTCCGCATCTTCATCTGCCTCATATATAACAGGCTCACGCTCTGTGCGGTCTTTCATATATGCCATTGTAACATCATCCACAGGGAAAATACCATTTTTTGCCCCTGCCTCTATTGCCATATTGCATATGCAAAGTCGGTCATCCATAGAAAGACTGCCAACTCCCTCGCCTGAAAATTCCATGCTTTTATAAAGAGCACCGTCAACACCGATTTTGCCTATTATGGTGAGGATAACATCCTTTCCGCTGCAATTTGGGGAAAGCTTTCCTGTGAGATTGAATTTTATTGCAGATGGCACCTTAAACCAGGCATAGCCTGTTGCCATTCCGGCTGCCATATCTGTGCTGCCAACACCTGTGGAAAAAGCGCCGAGGGCACCGTAGGTACAGGTGTGGCTATCGGCACCGATAATGCAATCCCCAGCTGTTACTACCCCCTGCTCAGGCAGAAGCGCATGCTCAATACCCATTTTGCCCACATCATAAAAATGGCTAATGCATTTTTCGCAGGAAAACTCTCTGCATTGTTTTGACTGTTCTGCGGCTTTTATATCTTTATTTGGCACAAAGTGGTCGAGAACGATTGCTATTTTGTCTTTGTCAAAAACATTTTTAAAGCCATTTTTCTTAAATTCATTAATAGCCACAGGAGTGGTTATATCATTTCCAAGCACAATATCAAGCTTTGCATTTATAAGCTGACCTGCCTGCACAGATTCAAGACCTGCATGGTGGCAGAGTATTTTTTGTGTCATCGTCATTCCCATATTGATTACTCCTTATTCATTTTGTTAAATGCCGCAAGAAGGGCATCGGCGCTGGCATGGATAATATCGGTGTTGGTGCCTGCACCCCAGAACATCTTTCCGCTTTCGTCGGTTATGCCGATATATGCCGCAGCCACACTCTTTGAACCGTCGCCCTCTTCCTGCATACTATGTTCACTATATTTTTTGAGAATGTAGTTTTTGCCTGTAAATTCTTTAAGTGCATTGCTGACAGCATCTAAAGAACCATTACCAAGGGCGCGGACTGTGGTCTCAATGCCGGATTTATTAAATATAATTTCTGTTTCCACTCCGCCCTCTTTGCGATAAAAATGTATATCGGAAATTTTAAGGGGTGATTTGTGGATAAAATAGTTTTCTTTAAAGATTTCAAGTATTTCATCAACCTTGAGTTCTCTGTGTTCATGGTCGGAGATGCTCTTGCAAAGATAGCTTAAGTCTTCCCTCATCTTAGATGGCAGGCTGTAGCCATAGGTCTGCTCTAAAATATAGCCTATGCCGCCTTTGCCGCTCTGAGAATTAACTCTTATAACATCAGCATCATAGGTGCGACTTATATCCCTTGGGTCTATGGGAATATAGGGCACAGACCAGGTTTCCACATCCATTTCCTCCCGGTATTTCATACCCTTTGCAATAGCATCCTGATGACTGCCTGAAAATGCTGCAAAAACAAGAGCGCCGGCATAAGGGCTTCTGTCATACACCTGCATACGGGTACACTTTTCATATATCTCAACCAGATGGGGCATATCGGAAAAATCAAGTCCGGGGTTAACTCCATGGGAATACATATTCATAGCTAAGGTTATGATGTCAACATTGCCTGTTCGCTCGCCATTTCCAAAGAGTGTTCCTTCCACCCTGTCGGCTCCTGCGAGAAGGGCAAGCTCTGTGTCGGCAACGCCTGTGCCGCGGTCGTTATGAGGATGAAGAGAAACGGTTACATGCTCACGGTATTTTAAATTCTCACTCATATATTCAACCTGAGAAGCATACACATGGGGCAGACTCATTTCAACAGTTACGGGAAGATTAATAATAACATTATTACTTTCCGATGGCTCAAGCACATCCAAAACTGCATTGCAAACCTCTAAGGCATACTCAGGCTCTGTGCCTGTGAAGCTTTCGGGGGAATATTCAAAGCGGAAATTCCCTTCATATTCGGAAGCAAGCTTTTTAACAAGCTTTGCACCCTCTATGGCAATTTGCTTTATTTCTTCCTTTGATTTTTTGAAAACCTGTTCTCTCTGCGCCACAGAGGTGGAATTATAAAAATGAATTATAGCATTTGGCGCACCCTTGCAGGCATCAAAGGTTTTGCGGATAATATGCTCCCGTGCCTGGGTTAAAACCTGAATAGTCACATCGTCGGGAATCATATTGTTGTCAATAAGAGTTCTTAAAAATTCATATTCTGTTTCGGAAGCAGCAGGAAAGCCAACTTCTATTTCCTTAAAGCCAACCTCCAATAAAAGCTTATAAAACTCAAGCTTTTCTTCAAGATTCATTGGAATAACAAGGCTTTGATTGCCATCTCTCATATCAACGCTGCACCATATGGGAGGTTTTTCGATATGGTCTTTTTCTGCCCATTTGTTATAACCCTTTGGTGCCGGGAAATATCCCACACCGTATTTTTTGCTGTCCATCATAAAATTTTCCTCCTTTTTTGTCAGAAATTTTGAGATGAGCATTTTTCAAAGAACAAAAAACCCGTCTCAAAATAAATTTTGAGACGGGTGCATATTACACTCGCGGTACCACTCAAATTGCATCGGATAACCCGACACCACTTCAGGCTCTGACAAGCCCTTTTGCACTAACGCAGCACACTCGGAAGAAACTACTTTTAAAACGCAAGCCTTATTTCACCTCTTCAGCTCAGAAGGGAGAGTTATTGCAGCATCCGCTATCAGCTTTCACCAACCGCTGACTCTCTGGAGCTTTCTCTGCAAAACATTCTTCGTCATAGCTTTTAAAAATTTATTAAATTTGATATAGATTATAGCACCGTTTTTTTTATTTGTCAATAAAAATTATCTGATTTCGTTAAGGAGCTTTACCATTCCCTCAACAACAATATCATCGCCGCCGGGTTTAAGCTTGGAACCTCTTGCCTCATAGCCACCCTCTGAATATGCTTTACGGGTGGGGATATAGCCACCGGCGCTGTTTGTTAAGCAGCACAGAACTGTTTCACCAAAGGGTGAACCTTCGCAAATTCTTTCACCGAGTTCGGTAAAGGGTTCACCACCAATACCTGCAAACACAAGGTCGCCAATCTTTACTGCAGAAAGATAGAAATCAAATGATTCGGGGCCATTCTGAAGACTTATAATTCTTCTTGCCTCAGCAACAGCTGTGGTTAATTCCATTTCTTTAAAAGGAAGCTCACTTGCTCTTCCGGCAACATAGAGATCGTGAATATGCTTTGCTTCTTCAATGCGGTCATTTTCCTGATGTGAAGGAAGAACAACCTTAGAAAAAGCATAGGATATTTTATCGGTTTTAACTTCTTCTGTTATGGAATAAACAGAAAGAGCAGCACCTGCTATAATTCTTGCCATATGCTCTGCGTGTTCATTACTTCTTGGAACACCGTCAAAGTCTATTTTGGAAATTGCGGCTTCGCCCTTTGTGGGAGCCACATTAACATGGTTAACATCGCCCTGACAGCCTAAAAGGAACATACATTTTGTTCCTGCAACTGGACTTTCCATAATATCGCAAACATAACCCATATAATCGGCGCTTATGTATTCTCCGCCAACAGAGTCGGGGTGAGTTCCGAAATTAATCATAACGATATCATCGGCATCTTCTCTTTTGATTTTAATAAGCTTAACTGTTTCGTTGGGAGTGCCGAGGGCATGGTCGATGTTGGGGTTATTAACGCCGGGATTTGTCTGCACTCCGCCATCCTTCATGCGGTAGCGACGGATAAATGAAATATTTTTTGCCTGAGAGGAAGCCGTTTCAACCTTAGCATCTTTAAGGTCTGCCACAGCATACACTGCCGCATCTCTCACAGATGCAATCAGAAATTCATCGTAGCTTTCGCTACTTTGCTTATCTGATGCAAAGTCTTTTCCAACTAAGGGGCCTGTGTGGGTATGGGAGCAATTAATAAAAATAGCTTCTTCGCAAATACCTGTTGCATCTTTAATTGCTTTTTTAAATGTATCATAATATTTCTGAGCAATGATACAAAGGTCAACAGCAATAATAACTGCCTTTTTTCGCCGTCGTCAAAGGCTGTGGCTCTTGCATAGAGGCTGTCGTGGATACCCTTTACAAATCTTTCTTCATAATAACCAACAATGGGGGGCGCCATATGGTGGATTTATGCATACTTTTGAAAATCCTGCTTTCATGAAAAACATCTCCTTAAATTATTATCCTTATTTTATCACTAAAAACACCATTGTCAATAAAAAATGGAGAAAAATACCTGAAATAACAAGTTTTTTCTCCATTTTCACTAATTCTATTTATTCGTAGTCCACAACATCAACCCAGGATAGAAGGAATTCTCTTTCGTCTTCATTTCCCTTAACCGACTGAGAAGCCGCAACTATCGGCATCCATTTCTGAACATATTGCCTTGCTGTGTCGCTTTTTTTGCAGAAGGTGTCGAGGTAGGTCCCGGCGGCTACCTGGTCGCCGCCGAGACAGAACAAAAGGTAGGTTCTCGCCGCATCTGCAGAAGCATTGCCCTGAGTTGCGTGAGCCCAGTCTATAATATATGCTTTTCCATCGGGAGTTATGATTATATTTGAGGGATTAAAATCACCATGGCAAACCTTTGTGTGCTTTGGCATCCCCTCCAATCGGGTGTGTAGCTCATAGCGAGTTGTGGCATCCAAGGAGGCTTCACTTATTTTTCGGTTCATTTTATCCTTGAGCTTATTTAAAAGAGGGGATTTTTTGGAATGAACCTCAAGCTGAAGGTCAACAAGGAGTTCTATATACTCCTGTTTTTTTTCGGGGTTTTCTTCCATAAGCTGAGCCATGGTTTTTCCTTCTATAAATTCTGTGACGATTGCCCATTTGCCATCTGTCATTGTTATTTCTAATATTTTTGGAATATTGAGTCCTGTTTCTTCTATTCTTGCCTGATTAAGGGCTTCATTCAGCACATCGGCCTTGGAGTAATGCTCATCGAAAACCTTTATGCATCTGTCACCGTCGCGATAGATTATCTTATTTTTTCTTTTTGCAATAACAATATCAAAATTCATTTTTTCTTCCTCTCTTTCTGCCTTAATTCTTTTTGCCATAATATGCATTAAGATACATCTGCTTTATTTCTGCCATAAGAGGATATCTCGGATTAGCACCCGTACACTGGTCGTCAAACGCCTGCTCTGTCATTTCATCTAAATTATCAAGGAAGGCTTTTTCATCTATTCCATAATCTTTGATGGTTTTCTTTATGCCAAGCTTTTCTTTTAGCTCATTTATTGCATTAATAAGACCTTCAAGCTTTTCTTCGTCATTCTTACCGCCAATTCCGAGATAATCTGCGATTTCAGCATAGCGGCTGAGAGTGTGGGGGTGGTCATATTGCGAAAAAGTTCCCATTTTAACAGGAGCTTCGCTGCTGTTGAAGCGAAGAACCTCTTCTATCATAAGTGCATTTGCCACGCCATGGGGCAGATGGTGGAAGGCTCCGAGCTTATGAGCCATAGAATGACATACTCCAAGAAAGGCATTTGCAAAAGCCATACCAGCCATGCAGGCAGCATTTGCCATTTTTTCTCTTGCCTCCACATCGGTCTGACCGTTTTCATAGGCTCTTGGGAGATATTCAAAAATTATCTTTAACGATTTTAATGCCAGAGAGTCGGTATAGTCGGTTGCAAGCATTGCAGCATAGGCTTCAAGCGCATGGGTTACAGCATCTATTCCTGATGCCGCTGTGAGAGATTTTGGAGCAGACATATGAAAATCAGTATCAATAATTGCCATATTTGGCATAAGCTCATAATCGGCAAGGGGATATTTTATTCCTGTTGTCTCGTCGGTGATAACAGCAAAGGGAGTAACCTCAGAGCCTGTTCCGGCAGAGGTGGGGATAGCAATAAAATATGCCTTTTCGCCCATTTTCGGGAAGGTATATACTCTTTTTCTTATATCTATAAATCTCATAGCCATATCCATAAAGTCGGCTTCGGGGTGTTCGTAGAGTACCCACATTATTTTTGCCGCATCCATTGCAGAGCCGCCGCCTATGGCGATAATGGTGTCGGGCTTGAAGGCTGCCATCTGAGCTGCTCCGTTTCGGGCATTTAATAAGGTTGGATCAGGCTGAACATCAAAAAATGTGCTATGGCATATTCCCATTTCATCGAGCTTATCGGTGATAGGTTTGGTATAGCCATTTTCATAGAGAAAACTATCTGTAACGATAAATGCTCTCTTTTTGCCCATAACATTTTTAAGTTCGTCAAGAGCTGTGCCAAGACAGCCTTTTTTGATATATACCTTTTGAGGTGCGCGGAACCAAAGCATATTTTCCCTTCTTTCAGCCACAGTTTTAATATTTAAAAGATGCTTAACGCCAACATTTTCCGATACCGAGTTGCCGCCCCAGGAACCACAGCCCAGGGTTAATGAAGGAGCAAGCCTAAAATTATAAAGGTCGCCTATGCCGCCATGAGATGACGGAGTGTTAACAAGGATTCGGCAGGTTTTCATTCTTGATGCAAATTTATCTATTTTTTCCTGCTCTGTTATTTCATTCAGATAAACAGAGGATGTGTGACCAAGGCCACCATCTTCTATAAGCTTTTCTGCTTTGGAAAGGCAGTCGTCAAAATCCTTTGCCCTATACATTGCCAGAACGGGAGATAGCTTTTCATGGGCAAATTCTTCAGAAAGCTCGCAGGATTCAACCTCACCAATTAGGATTTTTGTCCCTTCCGGAACGCTTACCCCTGAAAGAGAGGCAATTTTTTCTGCTGTCTGGCCAACTATTTTTGCATTAAGAGCGCCATTTATGATGATTGTTTTTCTAACCTTTTCGGTTTCATCATCGGTAAGGAAATAGCAGCCTCTTTTTATAAATTCCGATTTAACTGCATCATATATGCTATCCGGAACAATAACCGACTGCTCAGATGCACAAATCATGCCATTATCAAAGGTTTTGGAATGAATGATGGAATTTACTGCAAGGATAATATCAGCACTTTCGTCTATTATTGCAGGAGTGTTTCCTGCGCCAACTCCAAGAGCAGGCTTACCGCTTGAGTATGCCGCCTTAACCATTCCGGGGCCGCCTGTGGCAAGGATTATGTCGGCTTCCTTCATAACTGTGTTTGTCATATCAAGACCGGGAACATCTATCCAGTCGATAATGCCCTCGGGAGCGCCGGCTTTTACTGCCGCTTCAAGAACAAGGCTTGCAGCTGCAATGGTGCTGTTTTTGGCTCTTGGGTGGGGAGAAATTATGATGGCGTTTCTTGTTTTGAGAGCAAGAAGACATTTAAAGATAGCTGTGGATGTGGGATTGGTTGTGGGGATAACCGCTGCAATAACGCCTATCGGTTCTGCAATTTTTTTAATTCCTGAGGCTTTATCTTCTTCAATAACGCCGCAGGTTTTTGTATCCTTATAAGCGTTGTAAATATATTCCGAAGCATAATGGTTTTTTATAACCTTATCCTCAACAATGCCCATACCTGTCTCACTGACAGCCAGCTTTGCCAAGGAAATACGCGCTTTATTAGCAGCCGATGCGGCGGCTAGAAAAATTGCGTCCACTTGGCTCTGTGAAAACTCAGCAAACCTTTGTTGAGCCGCTCTTACACTGTTAATGGCAGTATTAAGGCTCTCAACACTGTCAACCGTAGGA
>JAFSBJ010000137.1 GCA_017437345.1 Clostridia bacterium
AGGCTATGTAACCAAAATCGCTCTTGATGAAGATGATGAAATCATCGGCTACAAATTCGTTCAGCTCGGCAGAATGATGGAAATGATCAAAAAAGGCATGGATGCCAATGAAGCTCTTGAAAAAGCAAGCGGTCAGTATGGCAGAGTTGATGACGCTGCAAAGCTCATCGACCCAAGAGAAGAATAATTAAAGGAGGACACTTAAAATGGCATTATTTGAAAGCTACGAAAGAAGAATTAATAATATCAATGCTGTTCTTAATGCAAATGGCATTGCATCTATAGAAGAAGCAAAAGCTATCTGCGACGAAAAAGGCGTTGATGCTTATGGCATAGTTAAAGGAATTCAGCCTATCTGCTTTGAAAATGCTGCATGGGCATATGTTGTTGGTGCGGCTCTTGCTATAAAGAGAGGATGCACAAAGGCTGCTGATGCTGCAGAAGTTATCGGTGAAGGTCTTCAGGCTTTTTGTATTGATGGCTCTGTTGCTGACGACAGAAAAGTTGGTTTAGGTCACGGTAACCTCGGCGCTATGCTTTTAAGAGAAGAAACAAAATGCTTTGCATTTTTAGCAGGTCACGAATCTTTTGCTGCTGCTGAAGGTGCTATCGGTATTGCAAGAACAGCTAACAAGGTTAGAAAAGAACCCCTCAAGGTTATTCTCAATGGTCTTGGAAAAGATGCTGCTCAGATTATTTCAAGAATCAACGGTTTTACATATGTTCAGACAAAATTTGATTATAGCACAGGTAAGGTTGAAGTTGTTAAAGAAAAAGCATATTCAAATGGTGAAAGAGCAAAAGTTAGATGCTATGGCTCTGACGATGTTCGTGAAGGTGTTGCAATTATGCATTTAGAGAGCGTTGATGTTTCCATCACAGGTAACTCAACCAACCCCACAAGATTCCAGCACCCCGTTGCAGGAACATATAAAAAAGAATGTAATGAAATCGGAAAGAAATATTTCTCAGTTGCATCCGGTGGTGGTACAGGCAGAACTCTTCACCCCGACAACATGGCTGCAGGCCCTGCTTCCTACGGTATGACAGATACTATGGGAAGAATGCACTCCGACGCTCAGTTTGCAGGTTCTTCATCTGTTCCCGCCCATGTTGAAATGATGGGCCTTATCGGCGCAGGTAACAACCCCATGGTTGGTATGACTGTTGCTGTTGCTGTTGCAGTTCAGGAAGCAATGAATAAGTAAGCAATATCAAGGCTTTCAAGGGATTTGTGTTAGAAATAACACAAATCCTTTTTTTGTCCAAAAATGCTTATTTTTGCTATTTTGTCACCCATTTGTCACCCAAAATTATAAGTGGGTGACAAAAACTCAAAAAAAATGGGTGACAAAAATCAAATCGGGTGACAAACGGGTGACAAAAACTATCACCTAAATATTAAATCGGGTGACAAGCGGTGACAAAAAAAATCAGAAAACAGATTCCAAAATATTCTTCCCCTGCTCTATCATTAAGGGGCTCAATTTTGTGTAAATCTGCATAGTCACCTCTAACTTTTTATGCCCAAGTCGTTGTTGAACATATTTTACCGGCGCGCCACTTTCAATTAACATTGTTGCATGGGTAACTCTTAAAGAATGCATGTCGAATTCCGGGTATTCAAGTTCATGATGAATTACCGAAGAAGTGTGTTGCATAGAGCGAGGAACTATAAAATCACCATTTTGACGAACACATATTAAATGAACTTCTCTGCCATCACCATTTTTGTTGAGTTCTCGATTTTCATTTACATATAATCTGGTGTAATGTTCTCCATATGCTAATCTTGCTCGTTGTTGATTTTCATATTCTTCTTTTAATTCATCCATAAATGTCTGATCTAAATCTATAGTTCTGAATGAATCGTACTTAGGATCAGTAAAATACCACAAATGTTCGACATCATCCCACTGCACCTGACGATTTACAGTTATCTGATTTAATTCAAAATTTACATCTTCCCATTCAAAGGCAAAACTTTCTCCGGGTCTTGTTCCACCCTTGTATGCAAATGACATAGGAAAATATGTACTTGTTCCCTTGGGGAATCTTTCAAAAATCCTATCAATCCATATCTTAGGTATAAAAACATGCGGTGCAGTTCGTGTTGGCACCTCTGGTTTAGCTCTCGGTCCCGGTATTTTAATATATAACATTGGGTTTGTTCCAATAAACCTAAATGGTTCAACAGCCATTTGAAATGCTTTAGATAAAATACCTTTTATTGATTTCATTGTATTTCGGCTATATCCCTGATTAAATTTTTCATTAATAAAGGATTGAAGTACAGCAGGTGTAATTGATTTCAGCTTATACCTTGAAAAAGCTGGTTTTATATGATTTTTGATTCTCTTACGATAGTTAGTAAGTGTTTCGGGTTTAAGATTTGCTTCTGCATATTCCTTAAACCAAAAATCAATATAATCATTAAAACTTATTTCTGAAGGAACAAAATTCAAACCAGAACTATTATATTTTTCTAATGCTTTTGTTCCTTCTATAAAAGCTTCCTTCTGTGTTGGATATCCACCTTTTGAAATCTTACTCCTCTTTCCTTCAACTTTTGCCGCTTCAAAATAATATTCCCAATACTTCCCTCTTTTTCGAGTATTAACCTTTGCCATCATATACCTCCATTTCTTCAAATTGTATAACTACTTTATAGCCCATCGCCTCTGATATCGCAACTAAATCTTTTTCACTTAAATTTCCTCTGCGAAATTTATTGGAAAGGTTTTGCTTTGAAGTATTTAACTTCGTCGCAAGCTCACTAATTGTCATATTTCTTCTAGTGAGTATGTGCTTAATGACTTCCTGAACAGATGCATCTTTCGTGCTAAAATCCATATTGATCACTTCCTAGTTAATAATTTTATCATGTGAATATTATATCAATAAACCCGATGGTTGTCAAGGTACACTTTATAGTTTACAATGAGTAAAAATAAATATAAATAAGTAATATTAAATAATATTAAAGATAAGGACACATCCAAAATGAAATGCTTACTTAAATACGATTGGGTGAAGCTTGAGCGTTCACTCCTACCTCAGGGCAAGGGGGTAATGGGATCTTGGGCAAGGCTTGCATCGCGGGCAGCATTTCGTAAAGGTGAATCTGAATACTGCGGACATATAAATCCTGTTAATGCAGGTGAATGGTCCGGAGGTATTGTTGGTGTAAAAAGTATTCTTGGCATAAAGAACCGAACTGAAGCAATAAAAACTCTTGATAAGTTATCAGAACTTGGGTATGTTACCTATACTCTTGATAAAAAAACAAAAAAACTTACATATATTATCTGCGACTGGGTAATTAAATGCTCAGGTAAAGAATGCATGGACGGAAATGTATATACCTCTCAAGGATATGGTTTTCTTTGCCTTCCCCGCAATATAACAAATCGTCTTATAGACAACAACTACATAATAGAAGAAGCTGACGCATGGTTGGATTTATGGTGCCACACGGTATTTGAAGATCCAAATAATGCGTTTTCTTTTTTGGCACCAATAGTTCAATACAAAAAACATGGTGCCTCACTTACACTTGAAACTCTGGCAAAACGCTGGAGATGGGAAAAGACAAAGGTATGGAGATTTTTAAAAAAATATAGGGATGTCTTCACTCTATACCGCCTGCCCGGCTCCTACGGATGCCTTATTTACAACAAACTATATCCTGCAAACAAAATAGTTTCTGAGCCTACAGAAGAGAAAATAAGCAATATATTAAACGCAATACGCAAATTAGGTGCAAATGCGAATAAGGTTGGTAATGACCATGAACATATCAACAAACTTATTACATGGTACAGCAAAAAAATCACACAAAAAGCAAACGAAAACCAATCTAAAAATCGCGTTGCACATTTTACCCCTATAATACGCGCGTATATTTCTCCTTGTAAGAACTGTAAGAATTGTAAGAACACTAAGGACTGCAGGAATATATATAATAGCTATATTACTACTAAAGAGAATAATAGCATTCGTGGGCCTTGCCCACAAATTTTTGAAAATTGAAAAGGAGAATTTTACTATGAAAAATAAAAAAGACAATATATCCCTTTATGAACAACAGGAAGAACTTATAAGAAATCAATCCACAGCATTTATCACTCTGCTTACAGAGAGAGGATTTCTCGGTGATCAAAAAATAAAAGATGAGAGAATCCGTAATGCAAGAAGAGAAAAACAAAAGAATTCATATCACAATACTCTTATGCTGCTTAAAAACTACAGGACAATAACATGGCTTCTTGAATGTTTTCCTGACGATGTTGCAGAAGAACTTGATTGTCCTCTTGGAAGTTTGGACGAATTGATAGATCATATTGA
>JAFSBJ010000138.1 GCA_017437345.1 Clostridia bacterium
TACGATTCATAGAAATACGCCTCCTGTGGTTTTGTGTTATACTTATAACGAATTATAACATATTTATATCACAATTTCAAGAAAAATTTATTGACTACAAGAAAAAAATATCATACAATATATTTATATTGAGAAATATCCGGTGAATAAAAATGATTAAAAAACTTTTGATTTATACAAGCGAAGATTATAACCCCTATGAAAACTTAGCAAAAGAGAAGCTTCTTTTAGATGGTGTGAGGGAAGATGAGATGATTCTCTATCTGTGGCAAAATAAAAACACAGTTGTTATCGGCAAAAATCAGAATGCCTATGTTGAGTGTCCTGTGGAGCTATTAAAAAAAGACGACATCAGCCTTGCCCGCAGATTATCCGGCGGTGGAGCTGTTTTCCATGATTTGGGAAATCTTAATTTTACCTTTATTTCATCAAGTGAAAATCAAAACACAGAAAACAACCTTAAAATAATAGACCTTGCCTGCAAAATGGCAGGGATAGAAACTTTAGTTTCGGGAAGAAATGACATTCTGGCAAAGGGAAGAAAATTTTCAGGCAATGCCTTTTATAATTCAAAGGGTAAATCCTATCACCATGGCACGATTTTGATTGATGCAAACGAAGAAAAGCTTTCGCGCTATCTCACTCCGTCTGAAGCAAAGCTCAAAGCAAAGGGAGTTAAATCCGTTCGCTCAAGAGTTATAAACCTCAAGGAAATAAACCCCGATATAAGCTGCGAAGCTATGAGGAAAAACCTTATAAAAGCTTTTGAAGAATTCTATGGCATAAAGGCTGAAAGGATTAAAAACCTTCCCTTAAGCGAAATTAAAAGACTTTCAGAAGAATACAGCAGTTGGGAATATCTTTTAGGCTCACAGCCCCCCTTTGACCTTGAATTTTCTCAAAGATTTGAATGGGGAAGCATAGACATCCGCCTTCAGGTTGAAAAGGGGGTAATTAAAACCGCCTCTGTCTACACAGATTCTATGGATTTTGAGCTTTCAGAAAAGATTGAATCAGCTCTTAAAGGCTGCAATTTCAAAAAAGATGCCATAGAAAAGGCACTTAAAATTAAGGAAGCAGGGGATATTATAGGTTTGTTTGAACAGTCCCTTTAGCTAAACACTTATTTAATACATAATTGTATGGGCTTGCGTCCTCGACAGCCCGCAAAATGGGATGTCGGGGAGGCCGTCCTCTACAAATTGCGAATTAATCATTGGTTACTTAAAAAGCAAAAACACACATTCAGGCTTATTTGAATGTGTGTTTTTTAGTTTAATCATATTTTATCATTTACAAACTCAGGAAAATATTTTCCCCAGCCACAAAGCGGAAGCCTTTCTTCGCCATAGTCTTCGACTATTGAATCCCCCATTAAAAATATGGACTTTTTGTTTTTTATAATATCACCTTTTTGTATATTGGAGTTGTTGTTCCGATACATGCTTAAAACATGTCAGTTTCCTTCACTATACCATTTAAACTTTCCGGTTTCCAGGTCATACAGCGTTTCCTGCGCATTATTTTTTGATTCCGGGCAATCTAGTTTCTCATCATTTGCCAGAAGAACCAGATTAAGAGCATTATATCATAAAATTGCGTGATTGTATTTAGCCGAGAAAAGTTGTGGATATATTTTTTAAAAATCTTTTTGTTTCTTTCCGGTTCTTAAAAACTATTAATTTTATATTTTCACTCATTTTTATTTCTTTATAAAAATCATCCATCATGATTTTTGTGTTTTTCCATATTGACTTATAGAATCTGAAATCTAGCTTTTCAGGGCAAATTCCTCCCATATCACTCCGACTTTTACCATAGTTTAATATACTTCTTTTAACCGCTCCAAAAAGACACAGGTATCTGGGGAAATCAAAAACTATCACCGTGTCACAATATTTGAGACGAAGCGGAAATGTCCTCTTCATATTTCCATCCATAATCCACGAATCTTTTTCAAGCTCCACCATAAGCTTTTTGTCAAATTCTTCTTTTGTTATATGTTTCCAATTGTCTTTCCAATATATTTTGTCAAGATGTATAAGAGGTATATTTAGCTTTTGTGATAGTTTCTGAGCGAAGGTAGTTTTCCCGCTTCCGTTTCCACCAATAATGAGTATTTTGTTCATAGATGGCCACCTGCTATTTGTTGTTTTTCTTTGCAGTTTTAATTGAAGCAATCAATAAAATTCTTATAGTCGAACAAATTTTATCTATATTTTTATACCTTGTTTCATCAATATAATCTGATTTGTATAACATTTCAAGCCATTTGCCTGTTTCGTTTGCTTCTTTTAGTGCTATTTCAAGCTTGGCAATAAAATCAGCTCTGCTGTGTCCATATTTACTTTCGGCAATATTTGCACAAATGCTTGTAGCACTCCTGCCAATCTGATTTGAAATAATATTTTCCTTCCTGAGTCGTAGTTCTTTAACCAAATTCAATATTTCAACAGACAACTCCATCGAAAGGCTTCCGAGTTTATCTTCTTTCATAAAGAGTTCACCTCTTTTGAAAGTATAACATACATTTGCACGCAGTGCAACATCATTTACTCCGAAGGAGTAACATCATTGATGCTTTGCATCACATCGTTTGTGCCTCGCACAACTTCATTTTGTGTCCGCCATGGCGGAATGATGTTCAGGCTTCGCCTGAAACAGTGTTGACCGCAAGCGGTCAAATGATGTTGTGTCCCAAGGACACAAACACAAAAATAAAAGCACTCTTTCAGAGTGCTTTTATTTTTGAAGGCGTCACCCAGACTTGAACTGGGGATAAGGGTGTTGCAGACCCGTGCCTTACCTCTTGGCTATGGTGCCATTTTAACCATCAAATACTAATGGTTAAAAAAATGGAGCGGATTACGAGACTCGAACTCGCTACCTTCA
>JAFSBJ010000013.1 GCA_017437345.1 Clostridia bacterium
CTGAGTGGTCTGGCTCCGTAGATTTCATCAAAGCCGCTTTCCGAAAGCTGATTTATGGCAGCTTCGCTTATTTCAAAGCTATAGCCAAGAGCCTCTAGTCTCTTTTTAAGGGATTCTGTCATTATTTTTGTGATACTTAAAATATCTTCCTTTGTAAGCTTTCTGAAAACAATGATTTCGTCTATTCTGTTTAAAAGCTCAGGGCGGAAGAGATTTTTTAATTCTCCTAAAACCTTCTGCTTTATTGAATTATAGTCGGAATCATTATCCTCTGAGCCTGAACCAAAGCCAAGGGAAGCCTTTGCTTTTTCGGTTATAAGACGGGCGCCCACATTTGATGTCATGATGATAACTGTGTTTTTAAAATCAACCTTTCTGCCCTGGGAATCTGTTAAAATTCCATCATCCAATATCTGCAAAAGAATGTTGAACACATCGGGGTGAGCTTTTTCTATTTCATCGAAAAGCACAACGGAATACGGCTTTCTTCTCACCTTTTCTGTGAGCTGACCGCCCTCTTCATATCCAACAAACCCCGGAGGAGAACCAACAAGACGGGAAACATTGTGTTTGTCCATATATTCGCTCATATCTATGCGGATAATGGCATTTTCATCACCAAAAACAGATTCGGCAAGGGCTTTACACAATTCTGTTTTACCAACGCCTGTGGGGCCAAGGAATATAAAGGAGCCTGTGGGGCGTTTGGGGTCTTTAAGACCAACTCTACCCCTGCGGATTGCTCTTGCCACGGCCTTTACTGCTTCATCCTGACCAACAACCCGCCTATGGAGAATTTCCTCCATATTTCTTAACCTTTCCTGCTCCTCGGTGGCAAGCTTTCTCACGGGAATTCCCGTCCAGTCGGAAATAATATCGCAGATGTCTTCCTCTGTTACAAAAAGCTCATCCTTTGAATTGGAGCTTTCCCAGGATTTTTTCTTTTCGTCAAGCTCTTTTCTTATTGCATCCTCGCTGTCACGAAGCTTGGCTGCTGCTTCAAAATCCTGCTTTTCAATAGCTTCTCTTTTGTCGGCAGAAGCTTTTGAAAGTCTTTCTTCAATTTCCTTTATATCAGGGGGAGCTGTGAAAGCTTTTATGCGGATTTTTGATGATGCTTCGTCGATAAGGTCAATTGCCTTATCGGGAAGGAATCTGTCGGTTATATAGCGGCTTGAGAGCTTTGCCGCAGCTTCAATGGCATCATCGGATATTGTTACCTTATGATGATTTTCATATTTTTCTCTTATGCCTTTTAAAATTTCAATCGTTTCTTCAACAGTCGGCTCACCAACCTGAACCGGCTGAAATCTTCTCTCTAAGGCCGAATCCTTTTCTATGTTTTTGCGGTATTCATCAAGAGTTGTTGCTCCTATGAGCTGAAGCTCTCCCCTTGCAAGAAGGGGCTTTAAGATATTTGCCGCATCCATTGCTCCCTCGGCGGCACCGGCGCCGATGAGGGTGTGGACTTCATCTATAAAGAGGATTATATTTGAATTTTTCTTTACTTCATCCAAAGCTTTTTTAATTCTTTCTTCAAATTCGCCGCGATATTTTGTGCCGGCTATCATTGAGGAAAGGTCGAGAGAAAAAATGGTTTTGTTTTTTAATATTTCGGGTATCTCTCCGGAAACAATTTTCTGAGCAAGCCCCTCTGCCACCGCTGTTTTGCCAACTCCCGGCTCACCTATAAGGCAGGGGTTGTTTTTGGTGCGTCTTGATAAAATCTGCACAACTCTCTCTATTTCTCTGTCTCTGCCAACTATCGGGTCAAATTTGCCTTCCTTTGCCATGGCTGTGAGGTCTGTGCCAAACTGAGAAAGAGTTTTTGCTGAAGACGATGAAGAGCTTCTTTCGTGATGACTTTGCATACCATCACCTATGCCACCAAGGAGCGCTCCTGCAAGAGAGCTACCGTCAACTCCTAAATGAGCAAGAATTCTCACAGCAACATTTGAACCTTCTTTTAGTGTGGCAAGAAGAAGATGCTCCGGTGTTATAAGCATAGAGCCGCTTTTTTTAGGTTCATTAAA